>NZ_JAPWBS010000002.1:0-217195 GCF_041433575.1 Granulicatella sp. 20925_1_28 | reverse complement strand
ATAAGGCTGCGGTTTTTTTGTTGAAGATGCAAAAAATAAAACTGTAGCATATATGTTACATTTCAAATTTTAAAATTAAAAGTAAAATATAAACGTTGAAATGATGCGGTTTTTAGCGGCTATTCAACATTCCCGTTTTAGGTCGATTGCACAAATTCGGAATAGTACAGTAAAAATTCTGAGAAAAAATCAGAAAAAATTTTTCAGTCACGCCCAACTTCAAATTGCCGAAAAGTCTAAGAAACCCCGGTAGGATGCACTTTCTAACACCTTGCACAGGTTCCGTCAAAATGAGTGGCGCAACACTTTTTTTCATTTTTTTATAAAAGTAGAAAGTAAATACGCACATTTTTTCGAGTTCTATAGTAATAGTAATGGGGAATAGTATTAAATGCGAGGGAGAAAGACAGAAACACCCTAGATACATTATTGTATCTAGGATGTTTCGTTTTCTTTCCCCCACAAAGTTGAATAGGGATGAGCAAGCTGTTTACAGTGCAGCTCATACCATTCAACCACTGTGCTTAGCAGGAGTTGGAAATTTATTTCTTACTCCTGCTTTGAGGCTTTAAAGGAGAGAGCCCAAGGGGCTCGAACCGGTACCCCATTACCGTTACTATGAAGAAACCCGAAAAAGAAAAGTGCGTATTTACTTACAAATACTTCGGCACTTTTTGCTATTTTGTGGTATCCTATGTAAAGAGAAAATGAAAGAAAGTAGTAGCGCCATGAAGAAAATTATCGTCATAAACACCGGTGGTACGATTGCAATGAGTGAAGACCGCTCAACCGGTAACGTAACCCCAACAAGCACCAACCCATTAACAAACTCCGACACAATTTTTGCCCCAATCGCAAGTGTCGTCGTAGAGGATCTATTTAACCTTCCGTCTCCACATATGACGGAGGAAAAAATGTGGGAAGTTCAAAAGCGAATCCTAAAAGCGCAACAAGAAGGTTTTGACGGAGCGGTGGTGACTCACGGTACCGATACATTAGAAGAAACAGCGTATTTCCTAGAGTTAACAACAGATGGAAAATTCCCGATCGTTTTAACGGGAGCGATGCGTTCAAGCAATGAAATCGGAGCGGACGGGTTAGCGAACTTACGCAGTGCCATTATTACGGTAACGAGTCCAGAGAGTGTAGATAAAGGCGTTCTTGTCGTGATGAACGATGAAGTCCATGCGGCAACGTATGTGACAAAGACACATACAACGAACGTAGCGACTTTCCAAACACCAACTTTTGGGCCGCTTGGATTAGTATCAAAGAGTGAAGTGATTTACTTCCAAAAATTCTTACATCATGAATACTATCCGATTCAAGAACTCGTGGACAAGGTATACTTATTAAAAGCATATGCTGGAATGGATTCGATGTTATTTGATGCCATTGCTGATTCGGATGCGAATGGATTAGTCATCGAAGCTCTTGGAGCAGGTAACTTACCGCCAACGACGCTTCCTGGGTTACAACGTTGCTTGGATAAAGGAATTCCAGTCGTGCTTGTATCCCGTGCATTTAACGGTGTTACCTATGATGTATATAATTATCTTGGTGGAGGCAAACAGCTTCATGAAGCAGGAGTGATTTTCACAACAGGGCTTAGCGGACAAAAGGCTCGTGTGAAATTATCGGTGTTATTAAGCGCTCATGCAAACAGAGAAACAATCATTAGAGCATTTCAAGTATAGGAAAGAGGAATAGATATGGTTAGAAAAATTGGACGAGTGGTTCGACAATATGAAGGAAAACCGATTATTTATGGCATGCCACTAGAAGAGCTAACAGCTTGGTTTGAAGCAAAAGGCGAAAAGAAATTCAGAGCAGGACAATTATGGGACTGGCTTTACCGCAAACGTGTGACTAGTTTTGAAGAAATGACAAACTTGCCAAAATCACTGATTGAACAGTTACAAGAAGAGTTCACATTCCCAGTGTTAAATGAACGTATCAAACAACAATCAACAGACGGAACACGTAAATTCCTCTTTGAATTAGCAGACGGCCTCTTAATCGAAACGGTATTAATGCCACAAGAATACGGCTTATCCATCTGTGTAACGACACAAGTGGGATGTAATATTGGATGTACTTTCTGTGCCAGCGGAATTATCGCAAAACAACGTGACCTTGTTGCTGGGGAAATCGTAGCGCAAGTCATGCACGTGCAACGTACTTTAGACGAAGTGTCTCCTGGGGACCGTGTCAGCCATATCGTAGTCATGGGGATTGGGGAACCATTCGATAACTATGATAACGTGATTAAATTCTTGAAAGTGGTCAACTCTGATAAAGGTCTTGGAATCGGGGCTCGTCATATCACTGTATCTACAAGTGGTTTGGCTCCAAAGATTCGCGAGTTCGCAGACGAAGGACTACAAGTCAACCTTGCATTGTCACTCCATGCGCCAGATAACGATACACGTTCTCGTATCATGCGTATCAACCGTAAATATCCAATCGAAGTCGTGATGGATGCAATCAATGAATATATCGCTAAAACCAATCGTCGTGTAACCTTCGAGTACATCATGCTTGATCACGTGAATGACTCTGTGGAACAGGCGCAACAATTGGCCGACCTTCTTGCGGATAAGAAACGTCTTTCATATGTCAACTTAATTCCATATAACAAAGTTCGTGAACATGACCAATACGAACGTAGTGGAAAAGAACGCGTAGTAGCCTTCTACGATGTGTTGAAGAAAAACCACATCAACTGTGTCGTTCGTAAAGAATTCGGACATGATATCGAAGCAGCCTGCGGACAATTACGTTCAAGCCAAATGAAACGTGACCGTGCTGAAAAAACAAAAGCATAATAAAATAGATCTACCACACTTCAGAATAGAGGTGTGGTTTTTTGTGTGCAAAAATCTAACAAAAGTCGATATTTTTATAGGATTTTGAATGAAATCTACAAAAGAACTCTATTTTCTAAAAGAAAATTTGCTATAATATTAATAAAGGAATCGGTAACAAAAACGGTTAAATTAAGATACAACTACGGGAAGGAGTCGAACGAATGTTAGAAGTTCATATTCAGAATTTTTCATATGGAAAAAAAGAGATTCTAAATCAGATTGACTTAGAGCTTCCATCATCTCAAATTATTGGACTAGTAGCACCAAATGGTGTAGGAAAATCTACGCTTATCCAAATACTATCTGGCCACTTAAGAAATAACGGTATTTCGGTGAGTTATCACGGAAAGAATTATACGACTGATACATTATTTATGAGACAGCATATCGTGAAAATGCCTGATCAATCTGAATTATACGATGAATTAAATGGAATCGAGCATTTGAATTTCTATGCTTCGATGTGGAAAGTAGCTTCTGGAACTGTTCAAGCCGTGGTCGAGCAGTTAAAAATGGGAGACTATATTCATCAAAAAGTGGGTGGGTATTCACTAGGGATGCGGCAACGTCTTTGTTTTGCATTAGTGCTGGTTACAAAAGCAGACTATATGCTTGTGGATGAAGTGATGAACGGGTTAGATCCGGATAATGTGGAATTGATTTCTAAAGTGTTGAGACAGTTACGAAATGAAGGAAAAACAATCGTGATGGCCTCTCATTTACTGAACAATCTTGATTCGATTGCCGACAAGATTTATTTTATGAAAGAGAAAAGAATCGCATTGGAATATTCACCGCAAAAAGAAGACGTTGATACACTACAATTGACCTTTATTTCCGAAGAGCATTTCGAAAAGTTTGTAGAGCAATTTTCAAGAGAAGTAGACATGGTGAATCCTGAAGGAAGACAGCTTAGCATTCACCTTACGGATGGTGAGCTTCCAAAAGAAAAATGGAATTGGATACTAGAAAACATCCATCAATGTAGTGAAATTAAGATTGGATCAAAAGGTTGCTACGCACTTTATAAAGAACTGTACGGATAGTACAATCGAAAGTTAAAAAAGAGAGGAGAAGATAGCATGAAAACACAATTACTGTTGATTGTTCGAAATCGATTAATGAAAATTCAGTTCATCGGTTGTATATTGCTAATGGTTGTTTTTCTTGTGATGAATTTTCAACAAAAATCTTCTCTCAATGAACTTTTGAATAGCTCTTTAAATCAAGGAGATAAAATTCATTTGATACTCATCAATGAATATGAAGAGGAAGCGAAGAACAGAAGTTTAACAGAAACAGAGGAAAAATGGTTAGAGGATTCTGTTGCTTATCATCGTTCAGTAACAGCGTTTCAAAACCAAGATTATAAAACTTATATACAAGAACAGATTCATTTTTGGGAGTTGCGACTTGAATTAAGAGATAAAGAACAATCGCCCCTTCCGATTTATAATACAATTGGATTTAATCCTAGTAAGCAGGAACAGTTAGAGTATAAGAATGTTAAACAATATTTAATGGAGTTTCGTTCTTTAGAGGCGCAGGGGAGTTATCAATTAGACGATATTTTACAAATGATCAATCGAATTTTTTGGATGGAATGGACAAAATATAATGAACCGATGGTGTATTGGTTACCAGTTCTATTTTCAATCTTGCTACTATTTATCAGTCCTATACTTTTAGACGATTGGAAGCATCGTAGTATGTTAGCTGTGAAGCCGATTCGTCAGTGGAAATATTTATTACAAAAAATCAGTAGTTACTGGTTGGTAAATATGGCCCTAGTAATTCTTGTGTTGTTTGGTGTTTTTCTAGTACAGAGTTTATCTTTTGGCTGGGACAACCTCACTACGCCGTTTGTTGTATTTCGTGGGGAAGAGGAGGCCCTCATGCTTCCGTTACAATTTATAGGACTCGCGTTACTCTTTGCAGCGTGTGTGCTCCTATTCTTAATCAATCTTGTCGCATGGTGTAATCAGTTGAGTAGAAATAAGATGGTAGGGTTCATCGTAGGGTTGATGGTTATTTGGGCAGAACCTATCCTCCGTTCCATGAAGATTTATCCTTCTTTTGCAGACAAGTTGCCACTGTACTATGTGAACTTTGGCTCTGTAATCCAAGGAATGAAAGATGATTTTTACGCGGCGGGTACGTTTACGATTTCAAACGGATGTGCCAGTTTACTTGTAGGAGCGTTCGTATTCTTCTTATTCACAGTTGGAACTTCATGCTGGCAAGAGCGTCAGAGACGAGGAGGTTCGGTATGAGTAGATGGGTTCAATTAGATAGAATGCATTTAAAGAAAAGAGGATTTTTCTATAAGATACCGCTTATTATTTTAGTAGTTGCGGCGCTTGTCATGGGATATCATCACGTTACAGGAAAACCGGCCTTAAGAGATGTGATTGAACGACAATTTGCTCAGATAGATGATCTGAAAGATTCGTTTGAGAATCAAGTGACGATTGATGAAGATACAAAGAAAGAGATGAATACTACTTTCCAGGCGCTTTACCAAACCTATGCACAAGAAAATGGGATTTATACAGTGAAGGGGAAAACGGAACGCTTGATTCCGATTTATGAAAAGCGGTTGGAATTGGTTGAGTCTCTTCTAGGACGTGGGTCACATGAATGGACGGATTCGTTAGAGAGTCCTATGCAAATTAAAGCTAAACTCCAATTATTCCATTATTTAGTTGGAAAAGAGATATCCTACCAAACCTATTACCAGTATGGTGATTTTATACAGACGATTTTCCAACTTCTTGGTTACGGAATCCTTGTTTTCCTTTTCCTTGTACAAGTTGGGGGATATTTAGAAAGAAAACAACGACACCGAACGCTACTAGAAGTAGTGCCGATTTCTAATAAAGAAGAATTATTGACAGAAACGGTTTATTCTTTGAAATACTTTTATGTTTTTCCTAGTCTGCTGGTGATTCTGCCTGTAGTGGCATATGGAATCCTAATTCAAGAGAATATTTTTCTGTTTCCTGTATCGTATGTGACTAATGGGGAAACAATCTTTATTTCAGCAACTCAAGGAATCCTGATAGCGATTGGATATCCATTGTTAGCAATTATTGGATTGTTCATTGCACAGATGCTACTCTTTTTCTTAATTAAAGATACGATGGTATCGGCAATTGCCCTCTTTATCCTCGGATATTTGAGTATTGGAGGGTATTCGTTAGGGTCTATTTTATCGATTAGTGTGTTACCAGCTCTACAGCAGGGAGTCCCGCTTGTGATAGGAGCTTTTGTAGGAGTGGTCTTCTCCATTGTGTTCATTGGCATAAGACTAAAAATTGTAAGGAAGTGAGAATTTGAAAAATTCTCACTTTTCTTTTGTTTTCCGCCAAAAGTCCTATATACATTGGATTAAGACAGTGTTACACTATGAGCATAGTCAGATTTTGAAGTGGAGCGAGTATATATGAAGGTTGTTTTTCAGAAATTTAAAAAAGAAGTGTTCATCATGATTACGTTGCTCACCCTTATTGCAGGTGCAGAGCTTGTATCCAGTATCGTGAATGCGCAGACTTTAGATACTTTAGTGAACATGGATATTCATAATTTCTTTTATAAGGCTATTTGTTTAGTTGTTATTTTTGCATTTTATTTATTGTTTACCTATATGCTGATTCGCTATCAAGCCTACTTTAATCAAAAGGTAGCGACATGGTTAAGGGACCGTATTAGTCATTCTATTGAAGCGACGTCTTATGGACGCTTTTATGAAAAGAATAGTCAAACGTACATCTCGTGGTTTACAAGTGACTTGGAACAGATTAAAGGGAATGCGATTAATCCAACCTTTGAAGTTATTGGAGGAATTATTTCTGCGGTCATTTCTGCGGTAGCATTGTTTATGTATCATTGGTCTATCGTTTTACTAGCGGCTATCTGTATTGTCATCATGGCCGTGTTGCCGGCTTTATTCTCAGCAGAACTGACAGAAAAAACCATCAAAGTGTCAGAAGCCAATGAAAAATTCTCAAAATCCATTTCGGATTTATTGAGCGGATATGATACCCTATTTGTTTTTCGGAAGCTAGCGTATTTAAAAGAAAAAATTCATGAAAAATCGGTTGAAGTAGGAGATACGCATCGCGATTTTAGTAAGTCGATGGCCAAAGTTGCCGTTAGTGGTGGGATTGGGAATGTCTTTAGCCAAATTTCAGTATTCATCTTAACGGGATACTTAGCTTATATTGGCGAAGTGAGTATCGGGAGTATTCTAGCAGCAATGGCATTAAGTAGTACCATCTTCAACGTGCTTGGAAATATTAGTCAAAAGATTGGATCGATTAAGAGTGCTGACTCATTATTTAACAAATATGAGCAATTAGAACCAGCAACCCTTGTAGAGGAAGCACCAGAAGAGGAACCGCTCACTCTTATTGAAGTGAAGGATGTTTCATTTAACTACGGAGAAAAAGTGATTTTAAATCATGTGTCTCTTGGATTTAATGAAGGACAAAAATACGCGATTACTGGCGAAAGTGGAACAGGGAAATCAACGCTGTTAAATATTATCGCTGCTAAATTAACGGAGTATTTAGGAAAAGTGAAATTCGCTGGAGTCGATGTGAAGAAACAATCCTATAATGAGTTATATCGTCAAATGGTCTATATCGCTCAAAAACCACATATCTTCACGACAACGATTCGCGAAAACGTAACGCTCACTGAAACGTATACGGATGAAGAAGTGTGGGCGTCTCTTGAAAAAGTGGGCCTCGCGACAATTGTACGAAACTTGCCGCAGGGATTAGATACGGTCTTAGGCGATGGTGATTCAAATCTATCTGGCGGGCAGTTGCAACGCATTGCCTTTGCACGTGGATTGATGAAACAACCAAAAGTCTTCTTGCTCGATGAAGTCAGCTCCAATTTAGATGAAAAGACAACCATTGAGGTGTTGAAACCAATCTTAGAAGATAAAAGCGTGACCGTTCTATGGGTAACGCACCATCTTCCCGAAGCATTGAAAGAAAATATCGATCAAACGATTCAAATGAGTGAATTATAAGCATCTACTAAAACTAAAAAGAGACTTTCTACGAACTGTAGAAGTCTCTTTTTTTGCTTGCTTTATGGAAAGTTAATCTCCCCCGCGAACATTGATAATTTCAAATAATTCATATGAGTTCAAAGCGACATTATGCTTTAGGGCATTTGAAGCAATTACTGCCATTATAACCCCAGTAATAATTATAGTTGCGACCAAAAATTTTCGCATCAGAAACTTCCTCCTTTCATATTCCTTATATTGAATTGTAACTTTTTGGAATTTATAATAGATATAAATCACAGTATTGTTGGAATGAGGCAGAATAGAAATGGAAAATAATGGGTATTTCATTAAGAAATTACGATTGTCTAAGAATCTTACACAATCGCAACTTGCAGAAGGTATTCTATCGAAGAATTTTTTATCTCGATATGAAAGAGGGGAAAGTCAAGTTAATGATTCAACATTCCTTCGATTACTAGAACGAATGAATATTTATTTTAGTGAGTTTGAGGAGTTGTTTCAAGGAGAGAATAGTCAGAAAGAATTTTTGAATGAAGTCATCAAAGCAAAAAAAGAAAATGATGCTTATTTATGGGAAGTATTAAAAAAACGCGAAGAAGAGGCGTTCGAAAAAAATAAGAATATAAGGCATTTACATAACAAAATTCTTATGGAAGCATTTCTTGCAGAGATGGACGGACAAATGTTATCGAAAATATCAAAACGTCAGATTTTAAACTACTTATTCGATATTGAGAATTGGGGTTTATATGAAATTGAGCTTTTTGGGAATTTCACAATATTCTTTTCTCCCGAAGAAAACCATCAATTTGTTCATTTGTTGAGAAAGAAAAAGAATCACTTTTCTTCAGAAAGAAGATATATCGAAATTGCATCGAAATTATTATTAAATATTTTATTGAAAGATATTCTTCTAGGCTCTAAATATGGGGATGATATTTTAAAAGAAATTGAGCAATTATTAAATAGAGAAGGGTTTTATTCGGAAAAAATGTCTGCACAATTTTTCAAAGGGATATTAATGATTCAGCGAAATCAAAAAGCGGATGGAGAAAAGTTATGCCTTAAATCTATTCAATTCTTCTATGATTTTGAAGAAAATCATAAAGGAAAGCTATATCGACAATTTTTATCTGAACAGTTAAATCACAAGTAACACGATATGATTACTTTTTATGACAAAAGTGATGAGAGAATTATACTGAATTTGTTCGAACGAATCTATTTGAATGGAGAAGAATAATGGTTGAGATTGCACGAAAATTCAAAAAAGAAATTATAGCTTGTTTATTCTTATATATAATTATAGAAGGATTGAACTTGTCGACCAATTTAATGAATACAAAATTAGTTAATAATTTAGTACAATCTGATTTTGAACATTTTTTTCAAAATGGCCTTATATTAATTACGATATTTGTATTCTTCTTGTTATTTCAATATGGAATGATTCGTTACAAGGCATTTGTTACACAGAGAATTGCCACGTATTTACGAAACCGAATTGCGTTAGCTATTTCTAAAACGAGTTATGAGGATTTTTATAGTAAAAATAGCCAGAAATATATTTCTTGGTTTACCAGTGATATCGATCAAATTGAGAAAAAAGGAATCTCCATTGGGTTAGAATTTATCGCAGGGATGATTTCTGTAGTATTATCGATGATTGCGTTGGCGTGTTTTCATTGGTCACTTATTGTAGCCACATTAGTCTTGATTGTTTGTCTCTCCTACTTACCAAAGTTGTTTATGAAAGAGCTATCTAGCAAAACAGAAGAAGTAGCAATATCGAATGAAGAATTTTCAAAAACAGTTTCAGATTTGCTTAGTGGATATGAAACCTTATTTGTTTTTAGAAAGTTCAATTATTTCTTGGAAAAAATCAATAATCAATCCACTCAGTTAGGAGACACTCATTGCCGCTATAGCCAGACTCTAGCAAAAGTGGCAATTGCTGGTGGAGTAGGAAATGTGATAAGTCAAGTGTCTATTTTTCTGCTAACAGGATATCTAATCTTGCAATCAGAAATGAGTGTAGGTAGCATTGTGACTACAACGGCCTTAGCTTCAACCATTTTCAATATGATAGCCAATATTAGTCAATACGTTGCTATGATTCAAAGTACAGAGCCGTTGTTAAATCGTTTCAAGGAATTAAAGGAAGCAGAAGTAAAAGAGTCTTCTAATTCAAAAGAGAAACAAGGAACAATTATTTCGATTAAAAATCTTTCGTTTTCGTATCAGAGCCAGCCTATCCTACACGATATATCATTAACCGTTACCGAAAATAAAAAATATGTTTTATTAGGTGAAAGTGGTAGTGGTAAATCGACATTAATGAATCTAATCAGTGGCAAATTAAGTGGTTATAATGGTGAAATTATTGTAGATGGAATTAATGTGAGTTCTGCATCGCCTGAAATCTTGTACGAAAAAATTTGTTATATTAGCCAGAAACCTCATCTCTTTAGTGCGACTATTCGTGAGAATTTATGTTTCGATAAGCCCGTTGAGGATGAGAAGCTCTTTACAGTCTTAGAACGAGTTGGATTAAAAGATACGGTTCTGGCATTACCGAATCAGTTGGATACAGTTATCGGAGACAAAAATACAGATCTATCCGGCGGTCAGTTGCAACGCATTGCCTTTGCACGCGGGTTGATGAAACAACCAAAAGTCTTCTTGCTGGATGAAGTTAGCTCCAACTTAGACGAAAAGACAACCATTGAGGTGTTGAGACCAATCTTAGAAGATAAGAGCGTGACAGTGCTATGGGTAACGCACCATCTTCCTGAAGCATTAAAAGAAAATATCAATCAAACGATTCAAATGAGTGAATTAAATCAAACAGCTTAACGAATGTTTAGTGACCTTCCTATGGACGAATAGGGAGGTCTTTTTTGATGTGTCGAATGCATGAAAAAGTGCGATTTGATAGGTTTTTGCCTCAAAAAGGAACGAAAAACAGTGTAATAAATGAAGAAAGTATGACCGAGAATGTAAGAAAATTCTACGAACGTGTTACAGAATGGTGTCAAATGTTACGAAAACATATGTTCTTGTCATCTTTTTGTCATAATAACATCAGAAAAAGTCAAAAAAATTAAGTGACCTTAACAAACCGCATAAAATCAACATTTTGAGTTTTTCCTGTGCTAAAATAATTAGCATCAATTAAGTTCGCAACCCAAAAAATCCAAGCGAACGAGGTTTTTGACTTTAGAAAAAGTCGGAAATCGGAAAGGAAAATATGAAACCAATCAAGAAACAATTCATGATGGTGACAGCATCACTTGCTTTATTTAGTTTTGCAGGATTTTCAGCAACAACAGCAAGTGCAAACGAAGTAGAATGGACAGCACGTACTGTAGAACAAGTAAAACAAGATGTTAAAACAGACGATAAAGGTGTACAAGAGTACACAATTAAATGGGGAGACACATTATCAGTAATTTCTGAAGCAACTGGTGCATCATTAGATACATTAGTTCAAGTGAACGAAATTCAAGATGCAAACCTTATTTACCCAGGTACAGTGTTACGTTTCTCAGCGGACCAAAAAGAAGTAACCGTTGATAACGGAACAGAACAACACTCATACCGTGTTCAAAACAACAACGAAGTGAAAGAAGTAGAAACAACTGAAGCGACAACACAAGCAGCAGAAACTACACAAGCAGCAGAAACTACTCAAGCTGCTCAAGCAACAGAGGCAACTCAAACAACTCAAGCTGCTGCAGCTTCATCAAGCCAAGGTGGTTACTACTTAACAGTTGAAGCAACAGCGTACTCATATAACGAAGCTGGTTTATCAAACTACACAGCTGATGGAACAAACCTTGTTAGTGAACCAAACGTGATTGCGGTTGACCCAAGCGTTATTCCATTAGGATCATATGTTGAAATTCCAGGTTATGGAGTATTCCGTGCTGCAGATACAGGTGGCGCAATCTACGGAAATAGAATTGACGTTCACTTAGTAAACTTATCAGACGTTTATAACTTCGGACGTCGTACAATCACAATTCGTGTATTACAATAATCACACTATTTTTTGAACTAAACTTAACTTAACGAAGAGTCAGGCATTCGTCCTGGCTCTTTTTTGTTTTCAGAAAGTTAAGAAAAGGTAAGAGAATGCTAGAAAAATAGGCAAGTGCTTAAAACTGTGGTATATTAATAACATCGATTAAAAAGAAAACCGATTGGAGAGGGAATTTTATGAAGAAAAAATTCGTAGGAGCATTAGCGCTTGCATCAACTTTAGCATTAGCGGCTTGCTCAAATGGCTCAGCAGAAAACGTTGCAACTACTAAATACGGTAACGTTACAAAAGATGAATTTGTGACAGCAATGAAAGATTCTGTTGGAGAACAAACATTACAACGTTTAGTATTAACGAAAGTATTAGAAGGATCTATTGAGGATGCAAAATCTCTTAAAACAGCTGCAGATGAAGAAGTAGCTAAATTAGTAGCTCAATACGGTGGCGAACCTAAATTATTAGCGGCTTTACAACAAAGCGGAATCACTTCTGTAGACGCATATCGTCAAACACTTTACTTAAACAAATTAATGACAGAAGCGGTTAAAAAAGCTGCGAACTTCTCAGAAGAAGACATCAAAGCATACTATGATGCGTGGGAACCACAAATTACAGTTCAACATATCTTAATTGCTGCTAAATCTGATGCATCTGACGAAGAAAAAGCAGCTGCTAAAACAAAAGCAGAAGAATTAATCCAACAATTAAAAGATGGTGCTGACTTTGCGGAATTAGCTAAAGCAAACTCTGCAGATACTGGTACTGCTGCAAAAGGTGGTCAAATTGGACCATTCAAACGTTCAGACATGGTAACTGAATTCTCAACAGCAGCTTATGACTTGAAGAACGCTGGAGATATCACTGAAACTCCGGTTCAAACTCAATTTGGATACCACATCATTAAGTTAGTATCTAAAGAAGAGAAGAAACCATTTGATGAAATGAAAGAACAAATGGAAAAAGAAATGTTAGATGCGAAATTAAAAGATTCTGCATACTTACACCAAACAATGGTAGATTTAGTGAAAGCTGCTGACGTGAAAATCACAGATGAAAGCTTACAAAACGCTTTGAAGAATTTCTTACAAGCAGCTGATACAGAAACAACAACAACTGCTGCTAAATAAGACTGTTTTAACCTCTGCACAAACTTTCGTGTGGAGGTTTTCTTTATGCTAGAGTCAGTTTGGTGGTTTTGTTTCTATTTCGAAAACAAATGTCTATAAATAGAAGAGTTTTGTTGACATCGAAAAGAATGGGCGTATAATGGAATACATAACGCATAGAGATGGAGAGTACTCATCGGGGCACTGAGTAGAGAGCTTAGGGTTGGTGGAACTAAGTAGTGACGAAATGAGGAAGATGGCCATTGAGCGGACTTTCTGAGCAGTTGTAAGGGAAGTACGGGGCGCCCGTTATAGCGGTACGATTTCAACGCAGAGACGTGGAATCGGGTGAGGTTTATCTAGTGATGGATAAACGAATAAAGGTGGTAACACGGTATTTTTGAAATGATCGTCCTTTGTCCTATTTGGGCAAAGGATTTTTTTATTGTGTTCGACAGTTTAAGGAGGAATGTTTCAAATCAATTTACAACCAACACAACAATTTTTTAAAATCGGAGGAAAAACAAAATGAAAATTAAACACTTATTTTTAACAGCCGTTGCAGCAATCACTTTAGCAGCGTGCGGAAACCAAAGTTCACAACAATCTAGTGAGGCTTCAAAAGCAACTGAAGCGCCAGCGCAAACAGTTAAAGTTGCCGTAGTAGGTAGCGCAGCACACGAAATCTGGGATTACGTAGCTGAAAAAGCGAAAAAAGAAAACATCAACATCGAAGTTGTAGAAATGAACGACTACGTATTACCAAATACAGCGCTTGAAGAAGGTTCTGTTCAAATGAACGCATTCCAACACCGTGCCTACTTAGCACAATGGAATAAAGATAAAGGGACTGATTTAAAAGAAATCGGAACAACATTTATCGTGCCATTATATTATTTCTCAACAAAATATAAATCATTAAAAGATTTACCAGAAAATGCAAAAGTATTAGTACCAAAAGAAGTAGCGATTCAAGGTCGTGCTTTAGTAGCATTAGAAACAGAAGGATTAATTACATTAAAAGAAGGCGTTGGAACAAAAGCTTCATTAGCGGACATCACAAGCAACCCTCGTAACTTAGAAATCATTGAAGCAGAATCAGCACAAGCACCACGCCTATTACAAGACGTTGACGCAGCTTCCATCAATGGTTCTATGGCTCAAGATGCTGGTTTGAAAATCGAAGACAACATCTTCTCAGATGCAAACCACTTAGATACAATTCCTAAAGATCGTTATAACATCATTGTTGTTAAAGCAGCAGATGCTGACAACCCAACATACAAAAAAATCGTTGAATTATATCAATCAGACGATGTAGCGAAAAAAATGGATGAAATCGCACCAGGACAATACTTCCCAGTGTGGAATTCAGATAAATAATCCCTTTAGACGTCAGAGTACAATGGTGCTCTGGCGTTTTTGTTTGGAATAGGAGCAGATTCTGATTGCGTGTAGTATAATGAAAGTGAAAGTTCGAACGTTGGAGGAAGAACAATGAAGACATGGATAAAACTAGCGTTGCTGTCGGTAGTAGCTGTTATGCTTGCAGCATGCGGAGAAAAGGAAAAAATCCCTCTACCATATGCGTTGCAGTCAGATAGGATTTGGATGGATGTGCATCACGGAGAGAAAACAGAGTTAGATCCACATAACACGGTGACGGCGGTCTATCATTTTGATGGAAAAGGAAACGTGCTTGCCTATACAGGATTGGATTTGGACCTCGGGGATTTAGGAGGGAAAAATGAAAAACAAATTTTAGAACTAGCCCAAAAACAATTTGAACGAAATTTCTATCGCCATAAACAACAACTTCGAGAAAAATTGGAAGTCCAATTAGAGGCGCTGAGAAAGGAAGGTAATAAAGTATCGTTGGAGGGAAATTCTAAGGAAGCCCGAGAAAAATTGAAAAAGATAGATGAAAAAATTAAAGATTTACGAGAACAATTCAATGCTGTAGATTTCGCAGAATACGAAAGCCCAAAGCCTTCGCCAGTCAGCTACTCCTTTGGGAAATACGACGAAGACAAGTATAACAAAAATAAAACACAGTTGATTGTAAGTTTTGAGGTGCAAGAACTTGCTAAAGAGTCCATGGAGTATATGAATGTAAGAATTCAAAAAAATTTGAGAGAAGGGTTCTTTGGTTCAAATGCAGGAGAAGTCAAAGGTTCTTATTATGTAGGGCTCTCAGAAGCAGGGCTAGAAGAGGATGAACCTGGGGATTATCATGACTTTATGACACCGGTGGAAAAAGATCGTAAAGGAATCAAAATAATAGAAGAATAACTAAAAGAAAAAGGAGTGGCGAACGTCACTTCTTTTTTGTTGCTATTATTCGTGTTTAGAAACAGAATCGTTCATCTGACAATCTTGAAATAAAATAAAGTTAAATAAAACGAACGAAAATAAATTTAATGAACTAAAATGTACGTGTTTATATTGTAAAATAAAAATAGTTCTAGTATACTTAAGTCGTCAAATAAACCAATAAAAAGGAGTTATCATTCCAATGGATAAGTTTTTTAAACTGAAAGAGAACGGCACGAACGTTTCAACGGAGTTTTTGGCTGGGTTAACGACATTCTTCGCGATGTCATACATCATTTTTGTCAATCCGAACATTCTTAGTAAAACAGGGATGCCATTCCAAGCAGTCTTCTTATCAACGATTATTGCAACAGTTGTCAGCACATTAGTGATGGGTCTTTTCGCAAACGTTCCTTACGCATTAGCACCAGGGATGGGGTTAAACGCGTTCTTTACATTTACAGTTGTATTCGGCCTTGGATTCACTTGGCAAGAAGCATTAGCAATGGTATTCATTTGTGGTTTATTCAATATTTTTATTAC
The DNA here is from genome assembly GCF_041433575.1 of Granulicatella sp. 20925_1_28. NCBI lineage: Bacteria > Bacillati > Bacillota > Bacilli > Lactobacillales > Carnobacteriaceae > Granulicatella > Granulicatella sp. 20925_1_28. Next base: position 201,268 of record NZ_JAPWBS010000002.1, on the reverse strand, counting down.
TGTAACAAAAGTTCGGAAGATGATTATTAAAGCCATTCCGGTCAGTATGCAACATGCTATCGGGGGCGGGATTGGAATTTTCATCGCATATATCGGTTTAAAAAATGCTAACCTATTAGAATTCCTTTCTGATTCAAAAACGATCACTCAAGTCAATGGTGCTGCGTATAATGTAGCTACAGAAGCGTACAAAGGCGGCGTGTTCAGCGTGAATTCAAATGGTGGAATCGTTCCATCTCTTGTAAACTTCACATCTCCAGGAGCCCTTCTTGCAGTGATTGGTTTAGTCATTACTGTAGTCTTATTATTGAAAAAAGTTCGTGGAGCTATCTTGCTTGGGATTGTTTTAACAACACTTTTAGCGATTCCAATGGGGATTGTCGATTTATCAAAAGTAAGCTTTGAAAGTAACTCTCTTGGAGCAGCGTTCAACGACTTAGGCACAACATTCTTGGCCGCTTTTGGTTCAGAAGGAATCGTGAAACTCTTCTCTGACCCAGCGCGCTTACCATTAGTGTTCATGACGATTTTCGCATTTAGCTTATCGGATACATTTGACACTCTTGGAACATTTATCGGTACAGGTCGTAAAACAGGAATCTTCTCTGAAGAAGATGAACGTCAACTTGAAAACGGATCTGGTTTCTCTTCTAAAATGGACAAAGCCTTATTCGCAGATGCCATCGGGACTTCAATCGGGGCGATTTTCGGTACTTCGAACACTACAACCTATGTTGAAAGTGCAGCCGGAATCGGTGCAGGTGGACGTACTGGTTTAACAGCAGTCGTAACAGCAGGTCTCTTCCTATTATCAACATTATTAGCACCATTCGTCGGAATCGTTCCTGCAGAAGCGACAGCACCAGCGTTAATCATTGTTGGGGTGATGATGCTTTCTTCATTCGCAGATGTGAAATGGGACGAATTGGACGAAGCCATTCCAGCGTTCTTTGCCGGCATCTTCATGGCGCTTTGCTACAGTATCTCTTACGGGATTGCAGCAGGATTCATCTTCTACTGCTTAGTGAAAGTGATTACTGGTAAAGCAAAAGACATTCACCCAATTTTATGGGTCGCTACAGGATTATTCATCCTTAACTTCATTATCTTAGCTCTTCTATAAGAGTAAACATCAGCTGATAGTGAACACACTTATTTAAACTTTAGCCGTAATAGGGCACCTAGGTATTTTTGCTTAGGTGCTTTTCCTTTTATTTCATGATAGGATAGAGGAGACAGAAAGGGAGTTGACTATGACAGAACAAACAACTGAAATCACTGCTTACGAGCGTTCCGTAGCGCTTGTGAAGGCAGAACTTACTCAATATAAACCAAAACAAATCGATACGGTATTAGGTCTCTTACAAGATGGGAATACAGTACCGTTTATTGCACGTTATCGTAAAGACCAAACCGGTTCGTTAGATGAGGTGCAAATCCGTGAAATCGAAGAGCGCCAACGTTATTTGGAAAATTTCGAAAAACGAAAAGAAGAAATTAGCCGTCTCATTTACGAACAAGGCAAACTGACGCCAGAGATTACGGCTGCATTAAGCAAGGCGACAACTTTAACGGCATTAGAAGATATTTATCGTCCGTATAAACAAAAACGTCGCACGAAGGCAACGATTGCTAAAGAAGCAGGACTAGAACCGTTTGCGTTATGGTTACTCATGACGACGAAGGATTCTGTAGAGGAAAAAGCAGCCACATTTATTAATGAAGAAAAAGCGATTCTAACGGTCGAAGATGCGATTAACGGCGCTGTAGAAATTATCGCTGAATGGATTTCTGATGAAGCAAAATACCGTAAACAATTGCGTCAATTTACGCAAAAGAACGGTATCGTGAAGTCTGTTGTGAAGAAAGAAGAGCTCGACGAGAAGAAAGTCTACGAAATGTACTATGACTACGAGGAGCCAGTGAAATCCATCGTTCCTCACCGCGTGCTTGCCTTAAACCGTGCAGAAAAAGAAGACGTTGTACGTGTGACGATTGAAGTCGACGTGACGAACCCTCTTACAAAGATTAAAGAAGAGAAAATCAAAAATCCGTCTTCACCATCTGCACCGATTGTCGAAGGCGCGATTGAAGAAAGCTACAAGCGATTCATCGGACCAGCGATTGAACGCGAAATCCGTAATGAATTAAGTGAAAAGGCGCAAACACAAGCGATTGCGATTTTTGGGGAAAACTTGAAGAACTTATTATTACAAGCGCCAATGAAAGGCCAAGTCATCTTAGGTCTAGACCCTGCGTACCGTACAGGATGTAAATTAGCGGTAATCGATGAAACGGGAAAAGTGCTTGGTAAGTCTGTGATTTACCCTCACGTAGGAGCTTCAGAAGCCAAACGCGCTCAAGCAGGCGGACAATTCCGTCGCATCGTGGAACAATACGGAGTGACACTTGTGGCGATTGGAAACGGAACGGCTAGCCGTGAGTCTGAACAATTCGTGGCGGAACAATTACGACAAATCCCTCGTAAGGTTGTTTATACTATCGTCAGCGAAGCAGGGGCCTCTGTGTATTCTGCCAGCGATATCGCTCGTCAAGAATTTCCAGATTACCAAGTCGAAGAACGTTCTGCAGTCAGCATCGCTCGTCGTTTGCAAGACCCACTTGCAGAACTTGTAAAAATCGATCCAAAAGCAGTTGGGGTTGGACAATATCAACACGATGTGCCAGAAAAACAATTAGATGAGCAGTTAGACTTTGTTGTTGAAACAGCCGTAAACAAGGTTGGGGTAAACGTGAATACGGCGAGTGCCGCTCTCTTAGAGCACATTGCTGGATTAACGAAAACAACAGCAGCCAACGTAGTCACTTTCCGTGACGAAAACGGTAAATTCACAAACCGTACGCAATTGAAGAAAGTACCTCGCTTAGGGCCAAAAGCTTACGAGCAAGCCGTTGGGTTCTTACGAATTATCGATGGAACGAATCCATTTGACGGCACTGACATTCACCCAGAGTCTTATGATGTTGCTAAAGCCATTTTGAAAAAAGCCAATGCTGAAAAATTAGCGCTTGGTTCGCCAGAGTTGGAAGAAGCTCTTAAAGGATTGAATACGAAAGAGTTGAAAGAAGAATTTGGTATCGGACAAGAAACGCTGGAATTAGTGCTGGATGGATTGTTGAAACCAGGACGTGACCCACGTGAAGAAGTCGCAGGACCAATCTTACGTAGCGATGTCTTGAAGATGGAAGATTTACAAGTGGGAATGGAACTAGAAGGAACCGTTCGTAACGTTGTGGACTTCGGCGCATTCGTGGATATCGGTGTGAAACAAGACGGCCTTGTGCATATTTCGAAATTGAAAAAAGGCTTCGTAAAACATCCAAGTGATGTCGTTGCAGTTGGGGATATCGTAACGGTTTGGGTGACGGAGCTTGATCTTAAGAAAGGTCGTGTCGGCCTCTCTATGATTGGACCGGAAAATAAATAAAAATAGTTAGACGCTATTACTGCGTTCTGCAGGAATTCATTATAGTAGCGACAATAGCTGTACCGGTGTGAGCCTTGCGTCTCATCACCTATCGAGCCTCAAAGTGACTCTACGGATGACTCCTAGAGTCCCTTATTCGCATCAGTTACATTCGCTATTATCGCTACTATAAATTCCGTGCAGAACTCCGTAATAGCTTTTTTGTGCGCTGCTTTTGCTAGATGAAATGTAGCATTCTCTTTTAGTTACGTGCACACAAAAAACTACTAACTAAGTGGAAAGTAGAAAATAAGTGGCTGCATAAAGATGATTCCGCAAAGACTAACGGATTCTATAATCACAGTAACGTGATACGCATTAAAACGAATTAGGAGGTGTAGGAATTCATTCCGTACACCTCCTTTGAGGCTTTAAAGGTGAGAGACGGTACGGCTCGAACCGGTGCAACGTTACAGTGATTATGAAGACATCCGTTAGGAAAGGCGGAATCATTTCTTTTATAAAGAGCACCACAGCGAACTCTAAATTTTCAGTAAATTCCACTTGCATTAGTGGTATTTTTTTGTGGATGCAAGTATACTAAAAGAGTATATGCTTTGAGCATGGAATATAGAAAGGGGAGTGTGAGATGACTCAAAATCCTGCTTTAGTTCAGTTGACAGAAAATGCCAACCAAATTTATCAACTCATTTCAAAACAAAAAACACATCTTTGCTTGGCAAAATGCCCAGCATTCGAAGAAATTATCGATACACAATTATTCGGTTTATCGAAACAAGTGGATTTCGCAGTTTCACTTGGATTAATTCACGCGAACGAAGGCCATAAAATTATGGCTGATTTAGAATACGCATTAAACGACATGTATACGCAAGTGTACGAAGAGTCGCGCCAAAATTAGAGGAGGCTTGACGTGTTAAACTTTCATGAAAAAATGAAGCACCTTCTCAATGTGGACCCGCTCATTATGGGGTTGTATTCGGTACTTTCAATTTTCGGACTCGTCATGATTTATAGTGCAAGTAGTTATTACGCTCTTGCCAATCAAGGAAACTCAGAAGCGTTCATGGTGAAGCAGTTTGTCTTTATCGTCATCGGAATTGTGATGGCGCTAGGGATTTCTGTTCTTCCTGAGAAATTCTTGAAGAATCAAAAAGTCATGATGGGAGTCGCAGGAGTTATCTTTATCCTGCTAGTGATTGTATTATTTACAACCGGTGTAAACGGTGCGAAGAGTTGGATTAACTTGAAACTCTTTAGCTTACAACCATCCGAATTAGTAAAACTATTTGTGATTTGGACATCGGCTTATATTTATAGTAAGAACGAACGTAGTAAACGCGATTGGAGATTTTATCTCATTCCTGCTGGAATTACAGCTTTCTTCATCGGAATGGTCATGCTTCAACCGGACTTAGGAACGTCCATTATTATTGCTGGAGTTGCCGTTCTACTCGGCCTTATGACCGGTGTATCGAACCGCGCACTAGCGATTTGGGGCGTAGTCTTTGCTGGACTATATGGCCTCACTTATTTAGACGCTTCGATTTTTGAGAAATTCGGATTAAAGGCGTACCAATTAAGCCGTTTTACATCGTTCCATAATCCATGGAGTGATCCAGCAGGTGCTGGTTATCAATCAATTCAAGGGTATCTTGGTTTATCAAGAGGTAGTTGGATTGGAACAGGATTATCGAATTCTGTTCAAAAAACGGGGTTCCTACCAGAAGCCCATACCGACTTTATTTTAGCGATTGTCGGAGAAGAGTTAGGATTTGTTACAATCTTTATTCTCCTTCTTGCGATTTTTGGCTTAATCATCGCGATTATCCATAAAGGAAATAAATGTCGTAATCTTTTTGGAAAATATTTATGTTATGGTGTGGCGATTTTATTCTTGATTCAATCAGGCATTAATATCGGAGCACTCGTTGGGGTAGCGCCTTTAACAGGGGTGCCATTACCGCTGATCAGTTACGGTGGGTCGAGCTTCTTTGCTTCCAGTGCCGGAATTGGTTTAGTACTATGGGCCATCCGACGTGATAAAGAAAGTCGCGAACAAACGCCGCCACCAACAAGAGAAGGTCTTCCAGAAGAGGAAGAAGAAAAAATTATCGAATTAAAAGCTATGTAGAAGGGAGAAACAATGGAGCAACAAGAAAGACAAGCACTCGTTGTTTGGTTGTATACATTGAAACCAATTAAACAGTTGAAGAAGTTTGGGAATATTCACTATATTTCAAAACGCTTAAAATACATCTATTTATATGTTGCTAAAGATGAAGCCGAAAGCGTAATGGAACGCTTATCGACATTCCACTTCGTTCGTAAAGTGGAGCCATCGTTGCGACAAGAACTTCGTATGGATTTCACGCAGATTCTTCCTGAATTACGTGAGGAAATCGAAAAAGAAAAAGCAGAGAAAAAAGCTGCAGAACTATAATCAAAAAGAAGCCGTGCCCTTCTAGGAGGACACGGCTTTTCATTTTATAATTATAATAGGAAGAATCCAAATATTATAGATAGAATTCCAAGAAGTGCGGCTACCTCTAAAAAGAGGACTGTCGATGATGCGGTAAAGAGGGTGTGCTTCTTGTGCTCCTTATTAGGAGTGAAGCTCTTCAGGAAAAGGGTGAAGAAGTCGGTGCGACTTAAATAGGCAAAAAGGCCCAGCATTAAACAGACAAGTGCGCACATAAAAAGAGCGTTACTGAGGGCTAGAAGACTAAAGCCGCTAGTTAAAGTTACATACAATGCGCATAATAATAGTAGGATTCCTGAGATGAGTCCTATTTTTTTGTAGTCGAATGACATAAGCTTCCTCCTTTTCATGTCGTTCTTTCCACTGTATCAGAACTTTTGGCAATGCGCAATGGCTAGCCTGAAACTAATTAGTTGAAACTTTAATTCTTTAGATAGTATGATGAAACAGAATTAAGATATCGATGGAGGTGCAGAGTTGAAAAACTATTTAAAATATATCGGGAAACGTGTTTTCTACATGTTCCTAACGTTATTCCTGATTGCTACGATTACATTCTTTCTAATGAAACTATTACCTGGGTCTCCATATGCCAATGAAGAACAGTTAACACAGGCACAACTAGAAATTATGAATGCCAAGTACGGCCTCGATAAGCCTGTATTTGTTCAATATTTGATTTACATTACGGGGTTATTCCGTTTAGACTTTGGACAATCGTTCCAATATAACTCAACAGTCGCAAACTTGATTTTCTCGCGTGTAGGGCCAAGTTTCCAATTAGGGTTCCAAGCCTTAATCTTCGGGACCATTGTTGGGTCGCTACTCGGGATGATTGCGGCCATGAAGCAAAATACATGGGTAGATACACTTGCAACATTTTTTGCGATTATTGGGCGTTCGGTTCCAAGTTTCGTGTTTGCCGTAGTGCTTCAATTAGTCTTTGGGGTGATTTTCCCAATTCTACCAATTGCGCTATGGAATCAAGGGTTTGTTTCTTCGATTCTTCCAACAATGGCGCTGGCGATTTCTCCAATTGCTGATTCTGCGCGTTTTGTAAGAACGGAAATGGTAGAAGTATTGCATTCGGACTATATTGAATTGGCGCGTGCAAAGGGCTTAAGCCGCTTCGAAGTCGCGTTCAAGCATGGATTTAGAAATGCGATTATTCCGCTTGTGACCATTCTTGGGCCAATGCTTGTTGGGCTTATGACAGGGTCGATGGTAATCGAAAACATCTTCGCGATTCCTGGGATTGGGGAACAGTTTGTCAAATCGATTTTAACGAATGACTACCCAACGATTATGGGGGTAACAATGCTTTATTCTGCATTGCTCGTATTTGTGATTTTAATTGTAGACTTGCTATACGGATGGATTGATCCTCGTATTCGTATTACTGATGAAGGAGGGGAAGCGTAATGGCAGAATTAACAGAAAAAGAGTTATTCCAACGTGTGGATTTAACGCATAGTGCTGACCGTGAAAAAATCGCTGCACCTTCTCTAAACTTCTTACAAGATTCATGGAGACGATTGACGAAAAATAAAGGAGCTTTAGTATCGCTCTTTATTATTCTAGTGATTGTATTACTAGCGGTCTTAGCACCGGTCATTGCACCATTTGATCCACTAGAACAAAACACTGAATTTGCGAACTTACCAGCGCGTATTCCAGGTCTCTTCAACGGATACCGTAACGGCGTCGATGTGTATGCGCAACAAGGAGTTCCAGAAGGCGTAAACTTCTTCTTTGGAACGGATAACCTTGGCCGTGACTTATTCTCACGTGTGCTTTACGGAACACAAACATCGCTCATTATCGCTTTTGTGGCAGCGTTGTTTGATATTACGATTGGTGTGACTTACGGAATTATTTCTGGATGGTTCGGGGGACGTGTGGATACCGTGATGCAACGTTTCTTAGAAATCATCTCAGCGATTCCAAACTTAATCATTCTTGTATTGATGTTACTTGTGTTAAAACCAGGTCTCGTGTCGATTATTATCGCGATTGGATTTACTAGCTGGGTAACAATGGCGCGTGTCGTTCGTGCGCAAACCTTGAAACAAAAGAATTTAGAATACATCTTAGCATCTCGTGCGCTAGGGCAGAATTTCTGGAAGATTGCTTTTAAACACTTATTGCCAAATATGGCAGGTTTAATCATCATTCAGACAATGTTCTCTATCCCATCAGCGATTTTCTTTGAAGCCTTCTTAAGCTTCCTTGGAATCGGTATTCCAAGTCCGGATGCGTCTCTTGGAGCCCTTATTAATGGGGGGTATAAAACTTTCCGTTTATATCCTCACTTGATGTGGTTCCCTTCAGGAGTGCTCTGTGTTCTAATGATTAGCTTTAACTTATTGGCAGACGGTTTACGAGATGCCTTTGACCCGAAAATGAAAGACTAGGAGGATTCGAATGAGCGAAACTATTTTATCGATTGAAAACTTACGAATCCACTTCGAAACATTTGCGGGAGAAGTACAGGCGATTCGTGGAGTGAATCTGAAGTTAGAAAAAGGCGAAACACTTGCTCTTGTCGGTGAGTCCGGTTCAGGAAAAAGTGTGACTGCCAAAAGTGTCATGAAACTATTATCGAATAATGCGGTCGTTAAAGAGGGGGCTATCATTTTTAAAGGTGAAAATATCCTCGAAAAGAGCGAACGTGATATGCAATCGATTCGTGGGAAGAAAATCGCCATGATTTTCCAAGACCCAATGACGTCACTCGACCCTACGATGAAGATTGGAAAACAAATTACAGAAGTAATTATAAAGCACGAGAAAGCCTCAAAAGAAGAAGCCGATAAACGTGCTGAAGAATTACTAGAGCTTGTAGGTATTCCAAATGCCAAAGAGCGTATGAAACAATATCCTCACCAATTCTCTGGTGGGCAACGTCAACGGATTGTCATCGCTATTGCCTTAGCATGTAATCCAGATTTGCTGATTGCTGATGAACCGACAACAGCGCTTGACGTAACGATTCAAGCACAAATTTTAGAGCTTTTAAAAGAACTGCAACAACAATTCCAAATGGCGATTATCTTTATCACGCATGACCTTGGTGTGGTGGCCAATGTCGCAGACCGTGTAGCCGTCATGTATGCCGGAAAAGTCGTTGAAGTAGGAACAGCGGATGAAGTATTTTACAATCCGCAACATCCATATACTTGGGGATTGCTTCGTTCAATGCCAACATTGCATACAGGAGATACGCTCTATGCGATTCCTGGAAGTCCCCCAGACTTACTCGACCCACCAGTCGGAGATGCCTTTGCGCTTCGTAGTGATGTGGCGCTCGAGATTGACCGTGTGAAGGAACCGCCGATGTTTGAAGTGAGTCCGACACACTTTGCAGCAACATGGCTCTTGGATCCGCGTGCTCCAAAAGTACCTGTTCCAGAAGAAATCGTAAGAAGACGAAACCTCTTCTTTACAGAAGGAGGACAGGCGCATGACTAATACAGAAGACAGAAAAAAACTAGTTGAAGTAAAACACTTAAAACAGTATTTTGGTTCGAAGAAAAACGTGGTAAAAGCCATCGATGATATTTCCTTTGAGATTTATGAAGGCGAAACATTCGGTCTCGTTGGAGAATCTGGTTCTGGAAAATCAACGACTGGACGTGCCTTGCTTCGTTTATATAAACCAACTGAAGGCGAAATTCTCTTCGAAGGAAAAGATATTGCGAATTTGAAAAAAGGGAAAGAATTGCTCGAGTTTCGTAAAGAAGCGCAAATGATTTTCCAAGATCCGTATGCATCACTTGATGGTCGTATGAAAGTACGTGATATTATCGCAGAAGGCATTGATATTCATGACCTTGCGAAAACAGCAGAAGAACGCGATGCCATGGTGGATGAACTACTTGAAACAGTAGGATTGAATAAAGAACATGCCAACCGTTATCCGCATGAATTCTCAGGCGGTCAACGTCAACGGATTGGGATTGCGCGTGCTTTAGCCGTGAATCCAAAATTCATCGTCTGTGATGAAGCTATTTCAGCGCTAGACGTATCGATTCAAGCGCAAATCGTGAACTTACTCAAGAGATTACAAAAAGAAATCGGGCTAACGTATTTATTTATCGCCCATGACTTATCTATGGTGAAATACATTAGCGACCGTATCGCAGTGATGTATCGTGGTCGTATTGTGGAGTTAGGTTCTGCGGACTGCGTGTATAATAACCCGCAGCATCTGTATACGAAGAGCCTGCTGTCGGCTATTCCGCTTCCAGATCCGCGCGAAGAAAAGAATCGCAAACGTTTGGTGTATAAAGGGGAAGAGTTTAGCGAAGAAGCAAGTCTACAAGAGGTGGAACCTGGGCATTTTGTTCTTCGTTAAGTAATAAGAAATCGCTAAGAAAATCGTACTTTTTATTGAAGGTATAGACATTTTCACAAGAATTCTGTAAAATAACAGTACTATCCATTTAGAGGATAGCCCGCACATGGTTGCGGAGAAGAGGATCTGCCCGAAATGGTGCAGTACCGAATATAGAACCTTAATGAGAAGGGAGAGAGAGTTATGTCAAATCAAGAAGTTTTTGATAAAGTAGCTCAACTAATTGCGAACCGCTTTAGCGTTGACGTAGAAACAGTAACGGAAGGCATGACATTCCAACAAGACTTAGGTGCAGATTCACTAGATGTTGTGGAATTAGTTATGGAATTAGAAGACGAATTTGGTGTTCAAATTTCTGACGAAGATGCAGAAAACATTACAACAATTGGAGACGCAGTTAATTATATTGCAGCTCATCAATAAGAAAATGGGAAAGCCGGAAGTAAAAACTTCCGGCTTTTTTTGTGTTTCTGCTAGAAATGTTGATAGTATGGAGATGTTAAGAAATAAGAAGAATCAATTGTCCTTTGATTATAGACAGATGTCGTGTAATGTGCTCGGAACGCGATGATGAAGCGAATTTCATGATTAAGAATAAATGATATTTTGGTAAAAATATGGTGAGAAAACGAAATAAAGGTTGCAGTAAGATGGGAATGGGAGTATTATTTAAGTTATTCTAATATCATTCCAATTTGGAGGGAAACACATGAACAAAAAAGTAATTGCTGGTTTATTAGGTGCTGCTTCTTTAGTAACATTAGCTGCATGTAATAACAACAAAGCGAATAACGCAGGTGGGGAATCTGCTGCGAAAACATCAGAACGTAAATTCCCAACTGAAGTAACAAATGAAGGGACAGTCGTAAAAGGCGGTACAATTAACTACGCGATTGTATCAGATTCACCATTTAAAGGGTTAATCAACCCAATACTATCAGTAGACAATTCCGATGGTCAATTAGAAGACTTTGCATATGCATCCTTATTCGAATACGATGAAAACCAACGCATCAAAAAAGATGGCGGTATGATGGAATTCACTTTAGATAGAGAAAAGAAAACTGTAACATTAAAATTACGTTCTAAAGACTACAAATGGTCAGATGGACAACCTTTAACAATTGATGACTATATTTTCACTTATGAATTCATCGGTAATAAGGACTATAACGGTGTTCGTTACGATGAAAATGCTGCAAACATCGTTGGTATGGAAGAATTCCATGAAGGAAAAGCAGATAAAATCTCAGGTCTAGAAAAAGTAGATGATCAAACAGTTGTCATTCACTTGAAAGAAGTATATCCAGCTTTAGAATTAGGTGGAAATGCGATTATGGCTAATATCATGCCAAAACATGTTTTCAAAGGTATGACTTATGATCAGGCTGTAGCTTCAGATGCGGCTCGTACTAAAGTGGTTGGTAACGGACCATTCATCGTGGACAAAGTTGTTCCAGGAGAATCTGTAACATTTAAGAAAAACCCTTACTACTATAAAGGCGAACCAAAAGTCGATGGCTTAAAAGCGGATATTGTATCTCAAGATTCAATCGTTCAAGAAATAAAAGCCGGTAAATATGACTTTGCTTCAATGCCTGCAGATCAATATGATACTTATAAAAATTTATCAAATATCACATTACTCGGTAACATCACAAACAATATTTCTTACATTGGTTTTAACATGGGTCACTTTGACAAAGAAAAAGGTGAACACGTATTCGAACCTGGTAAGAAGATGAGTGATCCTGCTTTACGTAAAGCAATTGCGTATGCATTAGATAATGAACAAGTAGCTAACGAAACTTACCAAGGGTTACGTATCGCTGCTAATACATTATTAACGCCATTCTTTGGTCAAATCTATGCGGATAAATCAGAAGTCCCAGGATTCACATACAACCCAGAAGAATCTAAGAAAATCTTAGCAGACGCTGGTTATAAAGATACTGATGGCGATGGTTATGTAGAAGACAAAGAAGGTAAACCATTAACAATCACATTATTAGCTCCAGTTGGTAGCCAAACAGATGAAGCTGTTTATCAACAATACATCGAATGGTGGAAAAATGTTGGTCTACGCGTAGAGTTATTAAACGGTCGTTCATTAGAATTTAACTCATATGCTGAAAAATTAACAACATATTCGAATGACTTCGATATGTGGTTAGGTGGATTCGTAATTGGTTACAACCCTGACCCAGATGGATTATACGGACCAATCGCTCGTTTCAACTTCTCACACTATGTGAATGATGAACACACTAAATTAATTAGTGAAATTGCTTCAGAAGCTTCATTCGACCCAGCTAAACGTGTTGAATTATTCAAACAATGGCAAAAATTCGTATTCGAAAATCCATTCCAAGTTCCACGTTTCAACACTTACTCATTAACAGCAGTAAACAAACGTGTGAAACACGTAAATATTGCTCAAGGTAAAGATACTGGATGGGAACAAGTAGAATTACTATCTGAAACTGGTGAAGCTGCTAAATAATTGAATTTCATTCAATCTAAGGTCTCGCAAATGCGAGGCCTTTTTTGTGTTATCTATAATTTTATTTCTATAAATATTATCGTAAGTAATTATTACAAAATAAAATCAGTCGAAAATTTATTCTGGACTTTTATTATAAACGTAGTAAAATATACTTGTTAAAGTAGTAACAAATTTATTTATTTATTATATTTTCTTCAGGTGTGATTAGTGTGGATAGGGGTTGGTTTGTATCGAGAGATGAAAGCGCTTTAATAATTTTGATTAAAAGAATAATAAATGACAATTCAAATGTTAGTTAATTGATTTAGTATTATTTCAATCCCTTCAGAGCAAGAAGTTTATAGTTGCACAAAAAAATTCTTAGAAGAAAGGTGATGGAGCAAGATGGACAAAATGAAATCTCTAAAAATTAATATTGAACAATTTTCATATACTCCATCTAATCCTATATTTTTAAAAAATAAGATTGAGATTGGGTTAGGTGAGATTGTTGGAATAGTAGCACCTAATGGGTATGGAAAAAGTACCCTAATGGATATCATAGCTGGAAATATTGTTTCTCCAAATTGTGAGATTCAGTATAGTGGGTTAAATGCGGGAATGAATATCAAGTATAAGGCTATTGTAACCAAAATGTTAGAGCCGATGGATTTATATGAACAATTAACTGGTCGTGATCATATGGAGCTATTTGCATCCAGTTGGGGGAAGAAGGAAAAAGATATCATTCGAATTGAAGAACTACTCGGAATGAGTAGTTATATCAAGAAGAAGGTAAGTGTATATTCCTTGGGAATGAGACAAAAGTTATGTTTAGCTTTATGTTTGATTAGTGGTGCGGAAGTGTACTTGTTTGATGAAGTTCTCAACGGTTTAGATCAAGAAAATGTAAAAAAGGTTGAATCTGTTATTTTTGATTTAAAGAATAACGGGAATATTGTGCTTTTAGCTTCCCATTTATTAGAAAATCTCGATGAATGCTATGACCGCGTACTTTTCTTGAAAGATGGTAAATTAATCGATGTAAGAGCAGTTGATCTCAACCGTAATAAGAAATTGGTAGTAAAATTTATTGATGAGTTACATTTGAAACGTTATAAGAATCCGTATCCAGTAGAGTTGTTAGCAGACAATAAAATTGTTTTTTCTCCTCAAAATAATAGTGAAATAAAGATAATTTTGGATGGATTATTGGAAGAAAACTCTGGAGTCACTTCAATATCGTTGGGAAGAGAAAAAATCAGTATGATTTATAGAAGCCTGTACGGTTAGGGGTGGTTTTTATGCTTAGTTTCATATGGAAAATCATGTTTGATTGGAAAACCATTTTAAAGAGAACGATGATTTTTTTGATTTTGTCGATTGCCATAATTCTTCCTAAAATTAAAACGGATGATGAAATTATGGAAGAAAGTCGAAATGGTGCATTGATGACTTTGCAAGTAAATAAACGGTTTGAAAACTTGAAAAGCTCAGGTGGAGAGAAGGGAAAGGATTATCAACAATATTATGAGTTTATTCATAATGTTAATCTATTTAGTCAAAGTTTACTAGACAATAATTTAAGTGATTATTTACTATATTTTAGTAATGCTGCTAAATATGGAGAAACAGTATATGAAAATTTTCCAGAATTTTTTGGGTACGGAAGTATTGCAATGGAAGTAGATAATGTTCCTTTTAAGACGGCTAAAGAGAATGTGAGGAGAATTTTCATTAGAGATTATCATAAATTGGATTTTTATAATTCCAAACTCAAAGAGTTGTCTTTTTCTGATGTGCTAAGAAGTGATTTTTATGAAATAATTGGCGAAAATAAATTGTTTTCTAATTTCTTTCTGATTTTATTTCTAATAGTAGTACTAATGATGGACCTTATTTTAAGTTTTGAGGTAAAAGATTCTGTTTGGAGAACTATACCTAAATCCTTTGTTTCGTATCAAATTAAGAAGAAATTGATTTCTACGTGTTTAGTATTTGGGGTGCAAGTTTTCGTATCGATACTTGTGTTTGTTATGTTACTTCTTACTAAGACTATCAATCCACACATAGTTCCATCAATTGTAATTTTTAGTATGAATAATGAAGCAACAAGTGTTTCAGTGTTCTACTTCATGATTCCTATTTTATTTATTGTATTCTTGCTAGATTTATTGTTTATAATGATGGCCACCATCCTATTTCAAATCACAAGATCTAAAATTTTTTCGTCATCTCTAATACTATTTGTACTTTTTTTAGAAAGAATGATGATTCACTCTTCAATATACAAACATTTTCCAGCGTTGAGTCCAATCTATTATATTGATACGGTGTCTGCTCTAAATGGAAATAAATCACTAATCTACAATTATCCTTTTAGTTATATGGATGCGTGCAAGAGCATATTTATGTATATTTGTTTGCTATTTATTTTGCTAATCTTAATCATTAAGCAACAAGATAGGAGATGTAAATATGGGAATAAGTAGATGGGTACATAAACTAATATACAAACCGACACTAATATTTTGTGGATTTGTCTTACTTTTGTTAAGTGGGTTGTTTCTATTTGAATCAAGTGTCGGAACTGATGCTATATTTCTGAAAGAAGATTATCAAATTAAGGAAATAGTATTGCAAAATCTAACGGATATTGAAAATAGTGGAGAGACGATTAGCGATGAACTTAATGAACAAGTGCAACATTTCAACTTCGTAAGCAGTAATTTGTATATTGCGTACCGTAATGATAATTATTCTAAATTAAGAGAATTTAATAATCAGAGGGTTGAAAGTGTTGATAGCTTATTAAGTGTATTGCCTGAAACAATGAGGGAAAGAATTGCAGCTCTAAAAGCAGGGGTAGAAAAATCTGCAAAAATAACGGATTATCTAATCGAACACAACATCAACCTTAAAAAGTATAACAAAGTAGCCCCGTTTTTGGAGGTGGCTATAAAGTTATTGCTTATTAGTGTTCTATTGTTGATAAGTGTAGTACTAATTAATAGAGAAATGGAGATAAATGACAAAAAAGCGAAACTGTATAGAGTAATCCCAATATCTTCTAATAAAATTAATGAGAGTAGACTGTGGAATTATCTCTCACATTTATTCTTAATTCCATCTGTTTTCTATATTTTATTACTTGAATTGTTTTGCAGAGTGTTATTGCAAGAATCCATATTTGTAATTCCTATTACTGTTTTTAGCAATATTCAAGGAATTTGGAATATTTTTTCTCTAAAGGAAATTGTTGTTCCTATGATTCTATATCAATCTATTGTAATAGTTGTTATTTTTTATGCTTTAACCAAGATAAAGATTGTAAAGAAATCGTTAATAACCAATACTATAGAGTTGGGGTATTTTCTTTCAATTATTAATACAAGCGAGTGGGTAAACTTTTTGCCAACTAGTTGGATTTCGTTTTACCATCTTTTGACTAACCTTTAGATGGTGTGCGGTTCTTTCATTTTCAAAAGATGTTGTTGACTTACCTTATCTTGCTATTAAAAATAGAGAGCTCAGGGTGCTGA
Source organism: Granulicatella sp. 20925_1_28 (assembly GCF_041433575.1). Classification (NCBI taxonomy): domain Bacteria; kingdom Bacillati; phylum Bacillota; class Bacilli; order Lactobacillales; family Carnobacteriaceae; genus Granulicatella; species Granulicatella sp. 20925_1_28. Next base: position 184,953 of record NZ_JAPWBS010000002.1, on the reverse strand, counting down.
GCTCTTTATTTGTGTTAGGGTTAATTTTTATGAGTGTGTTATTTAAACGTAATTGAATTGTATGATAATCGATTGAAAAATTTTAAATCACAAAATTATTTTAGAGATTTTGCTTGCAAAAAATTAAAATTATGTTAAAATTAACATCAAGTATTAATTTGTCAGACAATTCAACATACAAAGGAAGTTGAATCGGGTGTCTGAGAGCGGAGGAAACATGAAAAAGAAGAGTTTAGTATTCTTATCAGCTGCAGCAGCGCTAACATTAGCAGCATGTGGCACAGCAGACAAAAGCAACACTTCATCTGAAGCATCAAAAGCTTCTTCAAAATCAAAATTCAATTCAGAAGTGACACATGAAGGAACAGCCATCAAAGGCGGAACATTAAAATACGCACTTGTAGTGGCTTCACCATTCAGTGGAATCTTCATCGATGAATTAGCATCAAACTCAGTTGACTCAACAATTGCGAGTCAAGTTGACCAATCAATGTTTGAATACGATGAAAACCGTAAATTAACAAACACTGGTTTAGCATCTATCGAATTAGACGTTGAAGGAAAAACTGCAACAATTACTTTAAACGCTAAAGACTACAAATGGTCAGATGGACAACCATTTACAATCGATGACTATATCTTCGCTATCGAAGCGATCGGTAACAAAGACTACACTGGTTCACGTTACAACGACCGTTATACAAACATCGTAGGGATGAAAGATTTCCACGAAGGCAAATCAGATAAAATTTCTGGTGTTGAAAAAGTGGATGATTACACAGTAAAACTTCACTTTGAAAAAATGTTACCATCAATGCAATTAGCAGGTGGTGCAATTCCAGCATACACAATGCCAAAACACATCTTTAAAGATATCCCTGTAAAAGAATGGGAACAAAGCGAATACGTTCGTGGTTCTAAAGTAGTTGGTCTTGGTGCCTTCACAATCGAATCAGTAGTTGCAGGGGAATCTGTAACATTGAAAGCGAACGAATACTACTACAAAGGTCGTCCAAAATTAGATAAAGTAGTAATGCAAGTTGTATCACCAGATGCAATCGTTTCTGAATTGAAAGCTGGTAACTACGATATCGCTACAATGCCAAGTGCTCAATACGAAGCGTTCAAAGATTTAACAAACGTAACTTACGTAAGTTCATTCGCGCCTTCTTATGAATATATCGCGTTCCACTTAGGTAAATACGACAAGGCTCAAGGTAAAAACGTTACAGATCCAAATGCGAAAATGGCTGATGTAAACTTACGTCAAGCGATGGGTTATGCATTAGATATCGACGCAGCCGGTGAAAACTTATATAACGGATTAAACTATGGTACAAACTCAATCATCTTACCATTCTTCAAAGACGTATATAACAAAGAACAAGAAGGGTTCACTTATAATCCAGAAAAAGCGAAACAATTATTAGACGAAGCTGGATATAAAGACGTAGACGGCGACGGACTTCGTGAAAACAAAGATGGTTCTAAATTACAAATCAACTTTGCTGCACGTACTCGTGACGCTGCCAACGAATCATTAGTTCAACAATACTTATTATGGTGGAAAGAAATTGGATTAGACGTACAACTTTACACAGGTCGTACAATCGAATCAAATAACTTCTACGAAAAAGTTCAATCGGATGATCCAGAAATCGATGTATTCTCAGCTGGATGGGGTGTTGGTTATGATCCAAACCCAGCAAACTTATTCGGTGAAACTGCTAAATTCAACTTCTCTCGTTATGTAAACGAAAAAGGTACTGAAATCATCAAGAAAATTGCTTCTACAGAGGCATTTGATGAAGCTAAGAACGTAGAATTCTACAAAGAATGGCAAGCATACGCTAAAGACCAAGCGTTCTTAATCCCAACATTAGTAGGGGATAGCGTAACAGCGGTTAACAAACGTGTGAAATACTATGACACTTCAATTGCAACTAAAGATTCAAAAGCACAATTATACCAATTAGAAGTAACTTCTGATACAGCAGCTAAATAATGCAATTAAACAAGTCTAGGAATTTTCCTAGGCTTGTTTTCATTATGAAAAAAGTTTTCAAAAATGAGAAAAAACTGATGAAAATTAAAAAAAGATTAGAAATACTATTGCAATTATTAAAAAGTTGGAGTATGATAAGTCCAACATAAATTTATGGATACACTCAAAAGCCTTAAAATAAAAGAATGGAGACTGATTATGATGAAAAAGAGAAATGTGATGATTCTATTCTCTGCAACGGCTGCCTTGACGTTAGCTGCATGTGGTAATAAAGAACAATCATCTTCAACAAGTAGCACTAGTGGAACGACGAAATACGCTTCTGAAGTCACTCACGACGGAACTCCAATCAAGGGAGGAACATTAAAATACGCAATCGTATCTTCTTCACCTTTCTCTGGAATTTTTGCGGATGAGTTATCTTCGGATACAAATGACTCAAGTATCGGTGGTCTAATTGATGAGAGTATGTTTGATTACGATGAAAACCGTAAGTTAACAAATACAGGTCTTGCAAGTATTGAATTTGACGTTGAAAATAAAACAGCAACCGTTACATTAAACTCAAAAGACTATAAATGGTCTGACGGCCAACCTGTAACCATCGACGACTACATCTTTGCTTACCAAGCCATCGGTAATAAAGACTATACAGGTGTTCGTTACGATGATGATTATAAAAATGTAGTTGGTATGGAAGAATATCATGATGGAAAAGCGGATAGCGTTTCTGGTCTTGAAAAAGTGGATGATTACACTGTGAAAATTCACTTCAAAGAAATGAGCCCTTCAATGCAATTAGCAGGTGGTTCTGTGTGTGCATACATCATGCCAAAACACATCTTTAAAGATATTCCAGAAGCTGAATGGGAAAAAAGTGATTATGTTCGTGGAACAAAATTCGTTGGTTTAGGTCAATTCAAGATTGAATCGATTGTTGCAGGAGAATCTGTGACATTAGTTCCTAACGAGCACTACTTCAGAGGAGTAGCGAAAGTTGATAAAGTCGTAATGGAAGTTGTATCTCCAGATAACATCGTTTCAGAAATGAAAGCTGGTAACTACGATATCGCTACTATGCCAAACTCACAATACGAAGCTTATAAAGATTTAACAAACGTGACTTTTCTAGGTTCACAAGCATCTGCTTATGAATATATCGGTTTCCACTTAGGAAAATATGATAAAGAAACTGGTAAAAACGTGACAGATCCAAATGCGAAAATGTCAGATGTAAACTTACGTCAAGCAATGGCATACGCACTCGATATCGATGCGGCAGGTCAAAACTTGTACAATGGATTACAACATTCTTCTAACTCAATCATCATTCCATTCTTCAAAGATGTATATAACAAAGATCAAGAAGGATTCTCATATAACCCAGAAAAAGCAAAACAATTGCTTGATGAAGCAGGTTATAAAGACGTTGATGGAGACGGAATTCGTGAAAATAAAGACGGTTCTAAATTGACAATCAACTTTGCTGCACGTACTCGTGACGAAGCGAATGAGTCACTTGTGCAACAATACTTGAACTGGTGGAAAGAAATCGGATTGAATGTTCAATTGTATACTGGACGTACAATCGAATTGAACTCATTCTATGATAAAGTTCAAGCGGATGACCCAGAAATCGATGTGTTTTCAGCTGGTTGGTCTACTGGTTACGATCCAAATCCATCAGGATTATTTGGTGAAACAGCACAATTCAACTTCGAACGTTATGTAGATGCTGAAGGAACTGCCATCATGAATAAAATTAGTTCAACAGAATCATTTGATTCAGCTAAAAACGTTGAGTTCTATAAAGAATGGCAAAAATATGTTCACGATAAAGCATTCATCTTCCCAACATTAGTCGGAGAAGAACTTACAGCAGTGAATAAACGTGTGAAATACTTCGATGTAAACTTAGGCAGCAAGAAATCTGCTTTATATCAAGTAGAATTAACAAGTGATACTGGTGCTAAATAAGAATTGGAAGGAGACGAGCTTCGGTTCGTCTCTTTTTGTTTGCACAAAATCCATAAAATCAATGAAAACGCATTAATGACGGGATTTTAGTGAAATTTGAATTTAAAATTAAAATAACATGAGAAAAGTTAATTTTTTGCTCATAAATAATGGTAATCACGCAGGATTCATGGTAAACTAAAAATACGCTGTATCTGCGCTCGAATTGTCATACAATTTGCAAAAAGAGAGCATGCAACGTATAATAGAAACGTTGTTTTATTATTTTAAATATTGAAATAGTTAACCAAAGAAAATAAGGAGGAATCGGATTTGACAATTGATAAGCCACTATTAGAAATCAATAACTTACACGTTGGTTTCCGTATCAAAGATGATTTTTATGATGCAGTAGATAATGTGTCATTAACATTAGAAAAGAATGAAATTTTGGCCATCGTTGGGGAATCAGGATGTGGGAAATCTACATTAGCGACAACCATCATGGGCTTACACAACAAAAATAACACAAAGATTACAGGGGACATCATTTATAACGATGTGAACTTAGTAAACTTAAACGAAGCGTTATATAACAAAATTCGCGGAAATGATATTGGTATGATTTTCCAAGATCCATTGGCTTCGTTAAACCCATTAATGACAATTGGTGCTCAAATCGATGAAGCTCTTTATTATCATACAGATTTAAATGAAAAAGAACGTACTGAACGCGTACTTGAATTGTTAGGACAAGTAGGGATTCCAAACCCACAACGTACTTACAAACAATACCCACACGAATTATCAGGTGGGATGCGTCAACGTGTGGTTATCGCGATTGCTTTATCATGTAAACCACCAATCATCATTGCCGATGAACCAACAACTGCCTTAGACGTAACAATCCAAGCGCAAATCTTAGACTTATTAAATGATATCCAGAAAGAAACAGAATCAGGTATCATCTTAATCACGCACGACCTTGGGGTAGTAGCAGAAACTGCGGACCGTGTAGCCGTGATGTATGCTGGACAATTTGTGGAAGTAGCACCTGTTGAAGAGCTATTCACAAATCCTAAACATCCTTATACACGTTCATTACTACAATCAATCCCACAAGCGGGTTCAGAAGGCGAAGAATTACACGTGATCCAAGGAACAGTGCCACCATTACCAAAATTACCACGTAAGGGTTGCCGTTTCGCACCACGTATTCCATGGATTTCAGCGGACGCTCACGAAGAGGATCCAACACTACATGAAGTTGGACCAAACCACTTCGTTCGTTGTACATGTTATAAACATTTCCATTTTGAAGGGGAGGAAGCATAATGAGCGGTTTTGTAACCATTGAAGATTTAAAAGTTCACTATCCGATTCGTAGTGGCTTCTTTAACCGAGTAACGGATCATGTTTATGCGGTAGACGGAGTATCACTTGAAATCGAAGAAGGAAAAACTTACGGTCTTGTTGGAGAATCAGGTTCTGGTAAATCAACTATTGGTAAAGCAATCATTGGTCTAGAACACGTAACAAGCGGTAAAGTCATTTACGAAGGAGAAGACGTAACAAACAAAGCACGTCGTCGTACTTCAGACTACAACCGTAACGTACAAATGATCTTCCAAGATTCACTATCAAGTTTTAACCCTAAAAAACGTATTTTAGATATCGTAGCTGAGCCATTAAGAAACTTCGAACGTTTATCTCCAGATGAAGAGAGAAAACGCGTGATTGAATTAATGGAAATCATCGGATTATCTGAAGAAGCATTATTAAAATATCCACACCAGTTCTCAGGTGGTCAAAGACAACGTATCGGTGTTGCTCGTGCCTTAGCAAGTAACCCTCGTTTAATCATCGCCGACGAACCAGTATCAGCGTTAGACTTATCTGTACAAGCGCAAGTGTTAAACTACATGAAACGCATCCAAGATGAGTTCAACTTAAGTTACTTATTTATTTCCCATGACCTTGGGGTTGTAAAACATATGTGTGATGAGTTATTCATCATGTACCGTGGACGTTTCGTTGAAACAGGGAAATCGGAAGATATTTACGCGAACCCTCAACACATCTATACAAAACGTCTATTGTCTGCGATTCCGGTAATCGATCCAGAAAACCGTGAAGCAAACAAACTTCGTCGTAAAGAAGCTGAGAAATTCTACCAAGAAAATCAAAACTTATACTACGATGAAAACGGTCGTGTGTTTGATTTACAAAAAATCTCAGACTCACACTTTGTTGCATTAAATCCAAAAGGAGGGAAATAGTTATGTGGAAAACCATTTTACGTCGTGTGTTATTAATGTTGCCACAAATCTTCATCCTTAGTGTGCTAGCATTCTTAATCGCGAAAATGATGCCAGGGGATCCATTTACAGGTTTAATTACTCCAGAAACGGACCCAAATACAATTGAAGCTTTACGTGTGAAATCTGGATTCTATGATCCACTTCCTGTTCAATATTGGAACTGGATTTCAAAAGCATTCCGCGGAGACTTCGGTCAAAGTTATACTTACAAATATGAAGTAACAAAATTAATCGGACAGCGTATCGGTAACACAGTGTGGTTATCATTACTAACATTGATTTTAACTTATTTAATTGCATTACCATTAGGGATGATTGCAGGTCGTTTCCAAAACTCTTGGGCTGACAAAGCAATCGTAGTATATACATTCATTACTTACTCAATCCCAGTATTCGTATTCGCCTTAATTCTATTATGGTTATTTGGTTATACATTAGGTTGGTTCCCAACTCGTGGTTCTGTCGATTCAGATGTAGTTGCTGGAACAATGGGCTATTATGTAAACAAATTCCATCACATGATTTTACCAGCGTTTACGATGGCGATTCTTTCAACAACTGGTACGATTCAATACTTACGTACAGGAGTTATCGATGCGAAGAGCCAAGACTACGTTCGTACAGCACGTGCAAAAGGGGTTCCTGAAAATGTCGTGTTCAACCGCCACATCTTCCGCAACTCAATCTTGCCAATCGCAGCCTTCTTAGGGTATGAATTCACTGGTTTAATCGGTGGGTCAGTGTTTATTGAAAACATCTTCTCATATCCTGGAATGGGGAACTTATTCGTAACATCAATTCAAGGACGTGACTACTCAGTAATCTTAGCATTACTATTACTCTTTGGTACAGCGACTCTTCTAGGTACGCTTTTATCAGATATTATCATGAGTATTGTAGACCCACGTGTTCGTGTACAATAATAAAAGGAGGAGTAGCAAATGGAGCAAAATAATGTAAATACAGTTGAAGAAACTGTCGTTGAAGAAAGCACCGTATCTACACCACCTGCTGGTTTTCAGGTTATTGTACGGGAGTTTTTAAAAGATAAATTAGCGCTTTTCGCGTTAATTTTACTAACGTTGATTTTCTTAATCATCTTTGTCGGACCATTCTTTATCGACCAAGAGGCTGCTTTAAAAGTAAATATCTTAGGTCGTTATAAAGCCCCAACAAATGCACACTTGTTAGGGACTGACGAAAGTGGTCGTGACGTTTTAGCCCTCTTAATTATCGGGGCTCGTAACTCAGTATTAATCGGTTTCTCAATTACAATCTTGACATGTATCGTTGGTATCTTTGTCGGATTGATTTCTGGTTACTACGGTAAATGGGTGGACACAACTTTAATGCGTATCGTTGACTTTATCATGATCTTACCAACATTGATGATTATCATCGTGTTTGTTACAGTGATTCCGAACTACACAATGTTCCACTTCGTATTAATCATGACAGCCTTCTATTGGGTAGGTTCTGCTCGTTTATTCAGAACACGTACTCTTCAAGAAGCAAGCTTAGACTATGTAAATGCATCTAAGACATTAGGTTCAAGTGACTTTAGAATCATGTTCCGTGAAATCTTGCCAAACTTAAGTTCATTAATTATCGTTAACTTAATCTTACGTTTAGCAGGGAACATCGGTATTGAAACAGGGTTAACTTACTTAGGTTTCGGTTTACCATTTACAACACCATCACTTGGTTCATTAATTTCTGCAGCGAAAAATGCGGACATCATCGAGAACAAATTATGGGTTTGGTTACCAGCCACAATCTTAATTTTTATCATGATGTTATGTATCAACTATGTTGGTCAAGCCCTACAACGTGCAGCGGACTCTCGCCAACGTTTAGGTTAATCATAAATTTGCAAAAGAGATTGAAGGAAACTTCAGTCTCTTTTTTTGTGCAGAAAAAGCCGAATAGAAAATTTTTTCGTATCTAATAGAGAAGAAAAGTGCAGGGTCTCGGTGTTTGGTTGTGAAATAGGAGGGAATCTAGTAAAATAGAATATACAAATGGCGAAAGGAGTGGCCACGATGAAGGTTAGTGAATCGTTTGAGACTGTTTTAAAGAATCGTGATTTGAAGCTGGATAAGAAAGATTTAGGCGATGGTGGCATCGCGTTTCTTGGTCTGTATTCAGAAGGAGAAGCCGAGTTTCCATTTAGCGTCGTGTTCGATGATAGCCAGGATCGTACCGATTACCAGATTACTTATGAAGGAATCGGGAATGGAAGAGACTTTGGCTTAGATTTATTCGAGGTGCTCTACACCATTAATCGCTTGAACCAAGAACTAGTGGCATACTATACGCTACTAATGGATACAGACGGCGAGCTCTTTATTCGCTATGTGGGGAGAGTAACTCCATTTGAGACCTTTACGCTGTATGAATTACTCGTGATTGGCTCAAAAATTGCCTCAGAAGTACGTAGAACATTATTAGAGTTAAAGGATGAGAACGATAGTTAAGAAGTATTCCCATTTGATAAAGCCATTCGACGTTATTATTGTGCTCGTCTTATTGGCACTATCATTTTTACCAAATGCAATCTTTGCTTATCAACAAGCAACGAGAAAAGAAGAAGCGAAAATCTACGCGATTCTCACAATTGATGGAGAAGAAATCGAGCGCTTTGAACTCAGTGAAAATACGCCGCATGAAGAGTTCATCTACTTCCCGCATGACGATCAATATAATATTATTGAAATCGATGGAACGCGTATCCGTGACAAGGAGGATAATAGTCCAGACCAAATCGCGGTGCAAACAGGTTGGATATCCCAACCAGGTCAGACAAGTATTTGCTTGCCACATGGGCTGATGATTGAGATTGTCTCAACCGAGCCTGCTACTAGTGATAATGACACCATTATCCCGTTATAGAAATATGTAAAGTTCGCTACAGTCGTGGCGAACTTTTTTCTTTCTCGACTGTTTCCCTTCCAAGGAGGAGAGCATTTTGCTCGTTACCTTTGCGGTGCGCCAAATTAACTAAAATCACACAGCGCATTTATTATTCCATATTTTTTCGTGCATTTATAAAAATAAGAGCACTACTGCATAAGAATTTCTCTTTGAACTAGACGATGAGGAGAATTTAGCGGATTTTATAATAGCAGTAATGGGGGATAGCATTCAAAGTGAATTACGTACTCTTGAAAATTTATTTTCTAGAGTACGTTTGAATCTTGAAAGAGCTTGAGACCATGGCTCAAGCCGGTGCCCCATTACAGCTATTATAAAAAAATCCGCAAGGATTCGATTCATCGTCTTAGGCTAACGCTCAAGAAGTACCAAAAGAAATCCTTTGCTCAGTCGATGCACTACTTATTTTATAAAAAACTCACGAAAGAGCGCTGGAATATGGTATTATAGTGGAATAAGGAGGAATGCACTGTGCGAATTATTTCAGGAGAATTTGGCGGAAGACGCTTAAAGGCAGTACCGGGCCAAAATACTCGTCCGACGACTGACAAGATAAAAGAATCGCTCTTCAATATTCTTGGCGGTTATTTTGACGGAGGAGTCATGCTCGACATGTATAGCGGAAGCGGAGCCGTTGCCATCGAGGCTGTCTCTCGTGGGATGGACCGTGCGTTTCTATTCGAGAACAATCGCCTGGCACAAAAGACGATTGAGCAAAATATTGAGATTACAAAATCACCCGAGCAATTTCATTTAAAACGACAAAATGTGAAACAAGGACTCAAAACCATTGCAAGCGACCCAGCGTTTGAACCGTTCGAGTTTGTGTTTATGGATCCGCCATATCGCCTGCAAGAAATTGTAAAGGACATTGAGCAGTTACAAGAGTTGAATCTAGTTTCTCCAGATTGCGTGATTGTCTGCGAGGTGGATAAGGAAGTGCAACTTCCAGAGCTAATTTTAGACTTTGAGCAATATAAGCGTGTGGAGTACGGCATTACAGCCCTAGTGTTTTTCGACCGTGCGACTAGCGAAGAGGAGGCTTAATATGAGAAAAGCGGTAGTAGCTGGAAGCTTCGACCCGATTACAAATGGGCATTTAGATATCATCGAGCGAAGCAGTGAGCTCTTCGATGAAGTGATTGTCGTTTTATCGCATAATGTTCAGAAAAATTATTTATTTTCTTTAGATGAGCGAAAATCACTGGTTGAAGAGGTGATTGCGCATGTACCTAATGCAAGAGTGGTAGCCGTAAGCGGAGGATTAACTGTAGAGGCTGCAGCACAATTAGGAGCTAGCGTTCTTGTCCGTGGCGTACGAAACGCAACCGACTTTGAATATGAAGCGACTCTTGCATCCCATAACCGTGTTCAAAATGGTGATGTGGAGACAGTATTATTACTCAGCAAAGAAGAGTACCGATTTGTAAGTTCGTCAATGATGAAGGAGTTGGCTCGCTTTGGAGGGGACGTAACGCCATTTGTTCCAACTGTAGTAGCAGATGCCTTACAAGAAAAATACAAAGATGCGCCTGAACGCACAATAAAAATGGATGAGGAGATAACAGATGTCAAAGGTTAAGAAGATTATTATTGCGGCCTTAATTTTCGTTGTATTAGCGATTGTGGCGATGATTCCAATCCCGTATGTGATTGAATCGCCAGGGACTGCAGAAGAAGTATCCCAATTTTTAACGATTAGTGGAGCAAAAGATGAGGATCCAGGTTCTCTCAGGGTGCTGACGGTGTATGTCGAGCAGGCGACCGTTTTAACGTACTTTAAGAAGTTCTTGAAGCATCACGAAATGGTTCCGTCTGAAGAGGTATTCGGGGATTATACGCCAGAAGAATTCGATACCCTGCAAGATTTCAGTATGCGTAATGCACGATCAAAAGCGGTTCGAGTTGCTTTTGAAGCTGCTGGAAAAACGGTCGAACGACATGTAAATGGTATTTTCGTCACACGTGTGGATCCAAACTCTAATTTCCGTGATAAGTTAAAAGTCGGAGATATTATCGAAACGATTGACGGAAAGAGTCCAGGGAATACGGATGAGAGCTTCGAAGAATTAAGAGACTATTTAGCAAGCCTTGAACCAGGACATACGCTCGTCCTTCAAGTGAAACGTGATGATGCGACAATGTCGATCAGAGGTCAGTTGAAAATGGATAGCCGTACTGGTGGTATCCGTCTTGGATTTGGCGGGGAAGTGGATGAAGATGTGACTTCTGACCCATCCGTTGAATTTGACCCTCATGGTGTGAGTGGCCCTTCAGGTGGTTTGATGTTCACGCTTGAAATTTATAACCAAATTACGAATAGTCATTTAAAAAACGGACATAATATTGCCGGAACAGGAACGATTGAATTAGATGGAACGGTTGGACGTATCGGTGGAATTGATAAGAAATTAGTAGCTGCGATTGAAGCAGGTGCGACGGTTTTTTTAGCCCCAGATGATGAAATCACGGACGAAATGCGTGCTCGTTATCCAGATATTAAATCGAACTACGAAGAAGTCAAAGAAGCGGCTGCGAAGTTAGGGACAGATATTAAAATTTATCCTGTGAAGACTTTGGATGAAGCCATTGAAATTCTAAAAAATCTATAACCAATGAGTCATTTTTCTCATATCTTTAATTGGAGAAATCTTTTTAAGGAGTGAGAGAAATGGCTTTTTTTGATGAGTGGAAAGAAAAATGGGAGTCGTGGAGTTTGTCGGCCAAGGCTGCTGTCATTGGTGGAATTCTTCTTATATTAGTGGGTGTGGGAGGCTTGTTTTCTAAAAAAGAAGAGTCCGTGGAAGGAACGACAGTGGTAGAGACGACAATGCTGGCAGAAAAGACAGAAGTCAGTACGACGCAAGAAACAGTCATTTTCGTGGATATTAAAGGAGCGGTGAAAAATCCGGGAGTCTATCAAATGAAGGTTGGAGACCGTGTAAAGGACGCGCTCGATGCCGCTGGAGGATTGACGGCGGAGGCGGATAGCCAGAAAGTGAACTTGGCGCAAAGAGTAGAAGATCAGATGGTGATTGTTGTGCCAAAAGTTGGAGAAGAAGGAGCTGCGGCGATTCCAGCGGGAGCAACGAGTAAAGAAGCCACTAAAGAAGGAAAAGTGAATATTAATACGGCAACGGTGGAAGAGTTGAAGACATTGAAGGGTGTCGGCGAGAAAAAGGCCGAGGCGATTATCGAGTACCGCAAGAAGAACGGTTCGTTTAAAACGAAGGAAGATTTGATGAAAGTCCGTGGCATTGGCAAGAAGCTCTTCGACTCCTTTCAGGAAAGGATTGTGACGCAATGAGTTACTGGATACTAGCAGTGCTTGTAGCGTCTAGCATCGTTGTCTTCGAAGGGGCAGTCGCTTGGTGGATTGTCCCTTTATGCATTATTGTTGTGGCGTGGAAACGAGGACAAGAGAATTGGAAAAGAGTGCTCGGTATCGTCCTATGTGTAGCGATAGGGATGCGGTTGTTTTTATATATACGAGAAGTGACACATCCGTCTTTTATGGTTGATGATGCGATACATGGGCAACTCGTATTAAACCCGAATCAATTAAAAGTGAATGGCGATTTAGTAACCGGAACTGCCACGCTGGAAGCAGGAACGAAGCACGAGAAAGTCTTTTTCTATTACGTTGTCGAGTCGGAATCTGAGCAACAAGCCTTCTTGCAGTTGCATGAAGTAGTTCGAGTTTCGGTTGAAGGGGCCATTGAAGAAATTGAGCATGCACGTAATAAAGGGAATTTCGATGCGAAAAACTATTATCTGAGTCTTGGGGTGCTGCACGCTTTGAAGGTTGAGCGAATGAATTCCAGTATGAAGCCCGTTTCGGGGTTCTGGAGCTTTGTGGAGCATCTGCGGTCTCAGTTATTGCAAGTTGTGCGTACTCAAAAAGATAGCCGCATAAAACAATATACAGGCGCCTTACTCTTAGCGGACCGAAGTGGATTTAGCGAAGAAGAGTGGGAACAATACAAGCAACTGGGCCTCTTGCATCTCTTAGCGATTTCGGGATTACATATCTCCTTAATGGTCGCTTGCATCGAACGACTCTGTTGGCGAAGCGGCATTACTAGAGAAAAAACGCGGGGATTACTGGTGCTTTTTGTAGTGCTCTATGGATTTGTGATTGGCTGGAATATTAGCGGTACCCGTGCCATTGGTATGGTGTTGTTAGGCGTCTTATCCAAACCGTTCATCAAGAAACGGGGGAGCATGCAGATGGACTGCTTACTCTGGATGGCGATAGCGTCTATTCTGGTTTGGCCAGGGATTCTTTTAAATGTAGCCTTTCAACTCAGTTATGGATTAACGGTCATTATTATTTTTCTCTCGAAATGGCAACGAGCTGTCTTGCCTCGCATTCGCGCTAATTTGTGGGTGCCGATTGGGATGAGTCTTATCGCATTGCCTCTTCTGTGCCAGTATTTCTTTTATTGGAATGCACTAAGTATTCTTTTAACTGCGCTCTTTTCGGTGTTGTTTGAAATGCTGCTGTTTCCATTGTTAACAGCGTATTTAGTCGCGGTACTTTTGGGATTAAGCTCGCTAATTGACCTTCTAACAACTTTTGGAGAATTCATTCTTTCTGGAGTTTCTCGTGTTCTTACGTTCTGCCAGCAGTTGTCCTTTACGAAATTCACACTGGGGATTTGGGACAAATGGGAAGTAATTCTCTTTCTTACAATCCTTATTGTCGTTGGGATTTTATTTGAGCAACGAAAGATGACGATTCGAAAAGGGATTGTTTGTATTATTGCACTTTTAGCGCTATTAATTGAAGTGCCGTATCACTGGGGGACGGAACTCGTGATGGTGGACGTTGGGCAAGGGGACTCCATCCTTCTTTTAGCGCCAGGGTGGAATCAGGCAACGCTTATTGATACAGGGGGTCTCTCTGATTTTAAACAGAAAGAGGCGTGGCGGCACAGGAAGAAAAAAGACCAAGGAATTACGACAGTTGTTCCCGCCTTGCAAGCAGAAGGCCTCTCGGAGCTCTCACAAGTCATGTTGTCTCATGGGGACGAAGACCATGTTGGAAACTTAAAAACCATCGCCAAGCATCTCACTATCCGCCAACTCATTATTGGAAAAGGAATGGAAAAAATTCCCTTGATGCAGGAGATGAAGAAAAGGTATCCAAAGACACAGTGGCGATTGGTACTGGCAGGAGATGAATGGAAATGGAATGAGACAACTTGGAAGGTGCTATGGCCAAAAGATTTGTCTCATGCGGAAAACGAAGACTCGATACTGGCTCTTGTCACGGTGATGAAGCAAACCATTCTTCTGACGGGAGATGCTTCAGAGAAGGTGGAAGAGGCTGTCGTTAGGGCACATCCAAACTTGCAGTTCTCTATCCTTAAAGTGGGGCATCACGGGAGCAGGACATCGAGTGGCGAGGCGCTTCTCAAACTCGTTCAGCCAAGGGTCGCGTTCATATCGTGTGGGAAGCACAATCACTATGGGCATCCAAGTCCAGAGACTTTGGCGCGCTTGAAAGCTACTGGCGCTATCATTTTCCGGACGGACCAAGACGGGCAAATTCGGCTTCAGTTTACCCGCGAAAAATTAGAAGTCACAACAAGGCTTACGAAACGAAAAAAAGAATTGAAACAATAGACAAAGACTCGTTTTCAAGATAAACTAAAACAACAGGAGGCGAAGAAATGGAATTTGAGAAACAGCTCAATCGAATTAAAAAAGGGCAAGTCAGTCTGGTTTATCTCGTTCAAGGGAAAGAACCATACTTACAAGAGCTTGCGCGTAAAGTGTTTTTGGACACCATTGTCGCTCCTGAAGATCAAGATTTGAACGTGGGACGATTCAATATGGATGAAGTGTCCGTTCAAACCGCGGTTCAAGATGCCGAATCTGTGCCATTTTTTGGAGACCGCAGATTAGTTATGATTGATAATCCAACGTTTTTAACAGGGGAGAAGGAGAAAAAATCCATCGACCATCAGTTGGACCGCCTACAAGCGTATTTAGAAAATCCGATGGATAGTTCGGTGATGGTTTTCTTTGCGCCATATGAAAAGTTGGACCAACGTAAGAAAATCGTGAAACAGTTGAAGAAGGTTGCCGTTCTTCTCGATGCAAGCGAACTCTCAGAACGCGATGTGAGACAATACATCAAGGACTATTTACGTTCGCAACAATATGGCATTCAAGAAGAGGCGTTAAACACTTTACTCCTCAAGACACAATACTCGCTTACCACTTGTATGAAAGAGCTTGATAAATTAATGGTTGCCGAAATTGGAACGTATTCCATTCGACTTGAAACGGTCGAGGCGTTAGTGGCTAAAACTTTGGAACAAAGCATCTTTGATTTTGGAGAAGCCATCCTGAACAAAGACAGCAAACGTGCCCTTCAAATTTATCATGATATGTTATTGCAAAAAGAAGACCCAATCAAAATGAACGCAATTCTATTAGGCCAATTCCGCCTATTGCTTCAAGTGTCGTATTTGAAAAAAGCCGGCTACCAAGAACCCGAAATTCAAAAGACACTCGCGGTGCACCCGTATCGCGTCAAACTCGCGCTGAACCAATGCCGCCGCTACGGAACACCATTATTGGAAGCAGCCTTCCAGCAATTAGTCGAAACCGAGTACGCATTGAAGACCAGTGTCGGAATCAAAGAAATGCAATTGGAATGGTTCATCCTCCAATTTTGCGGCCAAAGAACGTTATAATTAGTCTGTTTGAAACGTCGATATCTTATTAAAGATTTCGGCGTTCAGTTGTTTGTAAATAATTATCTAATTTTAATTAAAATTTGAGTTGAATTAATAAAAATATGTGGTACAATGTATATACAATTAAGGAGGGGTTAAAATGAGTACAATTTCATTACGTTTAAATAAAGAAGAAGAACGCCTTTTTAAAAATTATGCAGACTTTACCGGAGAAGGATTAACGACCCTATTAAAGAAAGCATTAACTGAAAAAATTGAAGAAGAATATGATTTACAAGCTGTAAAAGAGTACGAAAGTGCTAAAGCAAATGGAGAAGTTATATTAGTTGACCATGAGGAATTCTGGGGAGACTTATAATGAGGTACACACTTTCTTATGATGAACGTCTCAAAAAGAAAATTAAAAAATTAGATAATGGAACCAAAGTGATCTTAAAAAAATGGATTGAAAAAAATTTGATGGACTGTGAAGAGCCTAGAAGTAAGGGGAAACCTCTGCGTGGAACTTTGTCAAAATATTGGAGATATAGAATTGGAGATTATAGATTAATTGTAGAAATCGAGGATGACCAATTAAAAATTATAGCATTTGAATTTGCTCATAGAAGCAGTGTTTACAAATTTATGAAATAGGAGAAACCAAATGGAATTACTAATCGTTATTATCGCTGTTGTTTTAGTAGCGGTAGTTGCTCTGATGTTCCGCACAAAACCAAATGCAGGCGGAGCGGTGGAACAAACACTATCAACACAAGAAAGTACACCAGTAGAAGAAGCGTACATCCCAGAAGAATTAGAAGAATACTTACGCGAATTGAAACGCAATGGCCAACCGATTAAAGCCATTCAAAAATTACGTAACGTAACAGGAATGAGCTTGTCAGAAGCCAAACAATTTGTCGACGACATTATCATTTAACAATAACAGAGTGCCCAAGCAGGAGACTAAACACCTTCCTCGGGCACTCTTTTTTTATTTCGGACCCTTTACATTATTCGGGGAATATTTTTGGCACCTTTACCTCACCCGGCCACCCTTTCTTTTCCCCTCCGCCTTCGAATTGATTGGGCTTCTTTTTTTATCTTTAATAATTTACGCCTTACGGATAGCGCGTTAGAGTAGAACACAAACGAAGAACTCACTGGATTTCATCGTAATCATAATCGTGTTTCAGCAAGCAATGTGAATTACTGAGGGTTAGGGGTTTATCTCTTACCCTCAGTTTGAAGCTTGCTAGACTTGAGACTTCGGCTCAAGTCGGTGCAATGATTATGATAACGATGAAAAAATCCAGAGGAGTTCGAAGGGTGTGTTCTATTCTTTTCATTCATTACCCGTAAGGCGTTCTTATTTTTGAGCATAAAAAAAGAGCCCGAGATCAATTCTCAGGCTAATTATTATTTGCTTAATTTTGCAGCAAGACGTGATTTATCACGAGAAGCTTTGTTTTTGTGGATTAATCCTTTAGAAGCAGCTCCGTCGATTGCTTTGTGAGCAGCACGTAATAATTCTTCAGCATTTTCAGCACCTTCAGCTACAGCAGCGTCAAATTTTTTGATAGCTGTACGCATAGCAGAAGTTTGAGCGTTGTTAGCAAGTGTTGACTTTTTGTTAGTACGAACACGTTTGATTTGTGATGCGATATTTGGCAATGGGTTCACCCCTCTTTCATTTAACATGTATAATTACTGATCAGTTGTTTCCAACACGAACTATTATACAAAAGTCCTACTTGAATTGCAAGCAAGGTATTGTGAAAGAACAAGACGGACAAACGGTAAAACTCCCGTAATGATGGTATACTAGAAAAGAAAGAGGTGAAGTCATGGATCAATTTAAATTAGTGGCTCCTTACGCACCAAATGGAGACCAACCTCAAGCCATCCAAGAACTCGTCGATGGCATTAATAATGGGGTCAAAGAACAGACCTTACTTGGGGCAACCGGAACAGGGAAGACGTTCACGATTGCAAATGTGATTCAAGAAGTCAATAAACCAACGCTCGTATTAGCGCATAATAAAACATTAGCCGGCCAGTTGTACGGAGAGTTGAAAGAATTCTTCCCGGACAATGCGGTCGAATATTTTGTGTCGTATTATGACTACTATCAACCAGAAGCGTACGTTCCTGCCAGCGATACGTATATCGAGAAGGAATCGAGCGTCAACGATGAGATTGATAAATTACGACACTCGGCCACAAGCGCTCTTCTAGAACGTCGCGATGTGATTGTAGTGGCGTCCGTGTCTTCGATGTATGGTTTAGTAAACCCGGAAGATTACCGCGACCATGTATTGTCGCTTCGTGAAGGCATGGAAATCGAACGTGATGACTTATTGCGTCGATTGGTAGAAATGCAGTTCGAGCGTAACGACTATGATTTCCGCCGTGGAACATTCCGTGTTCGTGGGGACGTCGTTGAAATCTTCCTACCAGGAAATGATGCGACAGCCTTTCGTATTGAATTCTTCGGAGATGAAATCGAAGCGATTAAAGAAGTTGATGTGTTGACGGGTGAAATTAAAGCAACCGTGGAACACGTTCCGATCTTCCCAGCAACGCACTTTGTGGCCAATGAAGACCAAATTTCACGGGCCGTGGCTACGATTAAAGAAGAGCTTGCGGAACGACTAAAAGAATTACGAGACAACCATCAGTTACTTGAAGCACAACGCTTAGAACAACGGACCAACTACGATATCGAAATGCTACTAGAGATGGGCTACTGTAACGGGATTGAGAACTACTCCCGTCATATGGATGGCCGACGTCCAGGACAACCACCGTATACTTTATTAGACTTCTTCCCGAAAGATTCGCTCTTCGTGGTCGATGAGTCGCATATTACGATGTCACAAATTCGTGGAATGTATAACGGGGACCGTGCTCGTAAGGAGCAGTTGATTCAATACGGCTTCCGCTTACCAAGTGCTTTAGATAACCGTCCATTGCGCTTTGAAGAGTTCGAGGAACGCGTGCCACAAATCATTTATATTTCGGCAACACCGGGGCCTTACGAGTTATCGCATACGCCAACAGTTACCGAGCAAATCATTCGCCCAACCGGCCTGCTCGATCCACCAGTGGAAGTTCGTCCAATTAAAGGACAGATTGATGACTTGATTAGTGAAATCAACTTACGTGTAGAACGCAATGAGCGTGTCTTTATTACGACATTAACGAAGAAGATGTCCGAGGACTTGACCGACTATTTAGAAGAAGTGGGCATTAAGGTGAAGTATTTGCATAGTGACATTAAGACATTGGAACGTACGGAAATCATCCGTAACTTACGACTCGGGGAATTCGACGTGTTGGTCGGAATCAACTTGCTTCGTGAAGGGTTAGACGTGCCAGAAGTGTCCCTTGTGGCAATTCTCGATGCGGATAAGGAAGGTTTCCTTCGTAGTGAACGTTCTCTTGTTCAAACGATTGGACGTGCGGCGCGTAATGCGAACGGTCGTGTGATTATGTATGCCGATAAGATTACGGATTCGATGCAAAAAGCGATTGATGAAACGAATCGTCGTCGTGCCATCCAAGAGGCATACAATAAAGAACATGGCATTGTTCCGAAGACTATCGTGAAGAATATCCGTGATTTAATTGCGATTACGCACGAGGTCGAAAAAGAAGATGCACCAACGACAGCAAAAGACTTCAAGAAGATGACGCAAGAACAACGCCGAGAAGCGCTTGAGTTACTCGAGTTGGATATGCGTGCGGCAGCCAAGGACCTCGATTTCGAGAAAGCAGCCGATTTACGCGACGTGATTCTCGAATTACGTGCGGAGTATCGCTTATAAGAGGTCAGATTTATGAAATGGAAATTAACAAAGGACTTACCAGAACTGGAAGGGAAAATCTTTCCAAGCCAAATGGAAGGATTTCACTTTCAGGTGGTGAGTGCTAGCCAAAAACAAGGCTTAGAAATCGTAGCGATCGATGAGGTTAACGAGCGCTACACCTTATTCGATATACCAACAACGAGTAGCAGTATCGCTCAAGCCTTGCGCGAAGAGGCAAGTGAGCTAGCGTTCCAATGGATGCATCCTGAGCAATCGAGTATCAAAGAAGCACGCCAGAAGTGGACGAAGTGGATGACCGAAAATATCGTCCCGTATCATGGTAATCCGTTTGAGAAGACGGAGGCGATGGGCTTTATGGTCGAAGATAAAGGCAAATGGTATGGGCTCATGATGGAAGTGCCGCTTCAAAAACTAGGAGTGACTTCAAAGGCTGACGCCCTTATTTTGAACGTGAAGATTCATCCGGAAGACAAGGAACGACTCCTATCGACTGACGGGATTTATGAAGCCTATCATATGAATAAGAAGCATTGGATTTCGATTGCGCTGAATGTGTGCACAGATGACGCACTCATTAAAGAGTGTATCTATACCAGCTACAAATGTGTTGCAAAGAAAGACAATTCTTTACTTTCAACGAGAGATTCGCTATAATTTTCAACATAGCGTTTTAGCAAAAAGGAGATTTTTTTATGGTAAATATTGCAATTGTAGGAGCGACAGGTGTCGTTGGAACAAAAATGATTGAACGTTTAGAAGAAAGTAACTTACAAGTAGACCACTTATATCTACTTGCTTCAGCGCGTTCAGCAGGGAAAGTACTACAGTTTAGAGGAAAAGATTATGTAGTCGAAGAATTAACGGAAGACTCCTTCAAGCTTGATATTGACTACGCCATCTTCTCAGCAGGGGGCGGCACTTCATTGAAATTTGCGCCAATCGCAGAACGTGACGGCGTGATTGTTATCGACAACTCAAGCGCATGGAGAATGGATCCAGAGATTGATTTAGTCGTACCAGAATGTAACGCACCAACATTAGAGCGTAAGATTATCGCTAATCCAAACTGCTCAACAATCCAATCGGTTGTGCCATTACGTCCATTGCATGATGCATTTGGATTAAAACGTGTGGCCTATACAACTTACCAAGCTGTTTCAGGTTCTGGACAAGCAGGGATTAACGATTTAAGAAACGGGGAAAAAGGGGAAGCTCCAACAAACTACCCACATCCAATTTACAATAACGTATTGCCACATATCGATGTATTTTTAGAAAATGGCTATACAAAAGAAGAAATGAAAATGATTCAAGAAACTCGCAAGATTCTAGGATTGTCAGACGATGTAGCCATCACAGCTACTTGTGTGCGTGTGCCTGTATTCAACTCACACTCTGTAGAAATCAATGTGACTTTCGAAAAAGATACAACTCCTGAAGAAATTCGTGCGATTTTAGAAAAAGCACCAGGCGTAATCGTATTAGATAAACCTGAGGAAAATGTGTATCCAACACCATTACAAGCAACTGGGCATGATGAAGTGTATGTAGGACGTATTCGTCGCGACATCTCTCAACCTAACAGCTTCCACATCTGGTGTGTGGGTGACAATATTCGTAAGGGTGCAGCAAGCAACGCGATCCAAATTGCGGAGTATATTGAAGCGCACAATTTACGTAGATAATTAAATAGAAGACTGGGCACCTGGGTGACAGTATAGTGAACAATGTTGATTACTCCAAATCCTTACGGATATCTTCATAATAGCTATAACGTTGCACCGGTTCGAGCCTAGGTCTCTCACCTTTAAAGCCTCAAAGGGAGCGTACGGAATAAAATTCCTACGCTCCCTTTTTCGCATTTAATGCCATCCCACGTTATGGCTATTATAGAATCCGTAAGATTTTTCGTAATCAACTTTCTAATAAGGCCCAGTCTTCTAATGATTATTTACTCCGCTGCACCCCACTGTAGGTATAAAAAAGGATTCGTTGAGGATGGAAAAACGTGATGTATCATAAATGATACAACTTTAGAAAGTAAAAAAGTGAGTGTAACATTTTTGTTACGTAACATAATTGTTACACTCTGAAAAATCAAAAGCAGGAAGCATGTTTTTCCGCTTTTGAAGAGGATAAAATGTGATACAATAAAAGTACTATGGATGTAAAAGGAAATACGCGTGTGAACAAGTTAAAACCTTATTTAAAGCCGTATCTGAAAGAAACGATATTGGCACCTTTATTCAAATTATTCGAAGCGATTCTAGAATTGTTTGTTCCGCTCATCATGGCGGTCATTATCGATAAAGGAATCAGTAATAAAGATACTGCGCTGATTCTCCAACAAGGAGCGATTCTTATTGGACTAGGAATTTTAGGCGTGGTCGTATCGATTACCGCTCAGTATTTTGCGGCAAAGGCGGCGACTGGATTTACGGCCGACGTGAGACAGGCGCTCTTTTCAAAAATTCAATACTTTAGCTTCTCGCAACTCGATGCGCTAGGAAATGACACTTTACTCACGCGTTTAACAAGTGATATCAATCTTGTGCAAAGCGGGTTAAATATCGCGCTTCGTCTATTGCTTCGTTCGCCGTTTATTGTCGGGGGAGCGATTGTGATGGCGTTTGTCGTGAATGTAGAAATGGCATGGACGTTTGTTATTACGGTGCCGATTTTAGCTATCGTAGTATTCGGTATTATTTACTGGACGATTCCGATGTATCGCCGTGTGCAAGGGAAATTAGATCGCATTATGCGTCTCGTGCATGAAAACTTGCTCGGTGTGCGTGTGATTCGTGCATTTAACCTTGAAGAAAAAGAAATTCATACCTTTAGAGAAGATACTGAAACGTTGAATCAAGCGCAACAAAAGGTGAGTGGTCTCTCAGGCGCTATGAACCCTATTACGTTTGTAATTGTGAATGTGGCCCTCATCGTCATTCTTTATGGTGGAGCGATTAAAGTGGATACAGGAACCTTAACGAAAGGGGAAGTCATCGCTTTAACAAACTACATGTCACAAATTCTAGTGGAACTTGTGAAGTTTGCGAACCTTGTCGTATTGATGACAAAATCAGTAGCGAGTGCAGAGCGTGTTGATAACATTCTATCGATTGAAGCGGATATGGTCGAAGGAACTGAAGAGGTTCATCCTGAAGGAGAAGTGGCGGTGGCGTTTAAAGACGTGACGTTGACGTATCAGGGAGACCAAAACGCAGCGTTGAACCATATCTCATTTACCGCGCTGAAAGGACAGACCATCGGCGTTATCGGTGGGACGGGTAGCGGGAAATCGTCTCTTGTCAATATGATTCCTCGTTTCTATGATGCGACCCAAGGGACTGTAGAGGTGTTCGGGGCAGACGTTCGTCGCTACCGTTTTGCATCGCTTCGTGGAGCGGTCGGAATGGTCTTGCAAAAGGCGCAACTCTTCCGTGGAACGATTGCTGATAATGTTCGTTTTGGAAATGCATCTGCTTCTACTGAAGTGGTAGAACATGCACTCGGTGTCGCTCAAGCCAGCGAGTTTGTACAAACGAAAGAAGGCGGACTTGATTATAGTATCGAACAAAATGGCCGTAATTTATCCGGTGGGCAAAAACAACGGATGACGATTGCACGTGCGATTGCTAAACAAGCCCCAATTTTAATTCTAGATGATAGTGCTTCGGCATTAGACTTTGCGACCGATGCGAAATTGCGTGAGGCGATTAAGAACCAAACACCACGTCCGACGACCTTTATCGTGTCGCAACGGGCGGCTTCAGTGCAGTATGCAGACTTAATTCTGGTACTCGATGAAGGAAATCTTGTCGGCAAAGGAACGCATGAAGAGCTCTTAGCCAACAATGAGATTTATCAAGAAATTTACTACTCACAATTTCCAAAGGAGGATGAAGCATGAGACAGAAAACTCAATGGGAAACCATCCGTAAAGTTCTCCGCTACATCCGTCGCTACCGGATTTATTTCGTAGCGTCCATCCTTATGGCGAGTGTGAATGTATTCGGAACATTAATGATTCCAAAATTAGTCGGGGAAGCTGTGGACCAAATGCTGGACACGGGCCAAGTGTTCTATGAAGGACTATTTGCCATCCTTTGGCAGATTGCCCTCTTTACGGCAGTGGCAGCCATCGCGCAGTGGTTAATGAACCTCAGCAATAACAAGATGACGTACTCTGTGGTTCGTGACCTTCGTAGAGACGCGCTTGAAAAAATCGAGACATTACCACTCAGTTATTTAGATATTCATCCAGCCGGAGAAATCGAGAGTCGTATCATTGCGGATGCAGATCAATTTGCGGATGGATTATTGATGGGATTCACACAGTTATTCACGGGTGTGATGACCATTCTAGGAACCTTAGTCTTTATGCTGAGCGTGAATATGACATTGACGCTCGTAGTAGTCGTGGTGACGCCAGTATCCTTCGTGATGGCCAGCTTTGTTGCGAAGAAATCCTATCATTTCTTTAAACAACAATCGGAAATTCGTGGCGACCAAACCGCCTATATGAATGAGATGATTGAGGGAACACGAGTGGTTACGGCCTTCCAGCAACAAGAAAAAGTCATTGAGGACTTTGCGGTGATTAATAAGAAGTTAACGGATGTATCGCTCAAGGCTATTTTCTTCTCGAGCATCACGAATCCGGCAACGCGCTTTGTCAATAGCATCGTCTACACAAGTGTGGGCGTGTTCGGGGCGTTCTTCGTGATGAGTGGTGGCGTGACGGTGGGACAACTGTCGTCCTTCTTAAGTTACGCGAACCAATATACGAAACCATTCAATGAAATCTCAGGAGTCATTACGGAGTTACAAAATGCGATTGCCTGTGCGAATCGCGTGTTTGAACTGTTGGAACAACCTTCTGAGAGTCCAGAGCGTGCAGGTGCTGTGTCTCCTGAAAACTTTGACGGGGCTGTGGAATTTAGCCATGTGGATTTCTCTTATGTGAAAGACCAACCGCTTATTGAAGACTTCTCGCTGGATGTCAAACCAGGGCAACGTGTGGCGATTGTCGGTCCAACCGGAAGTGGGAAGACGACATTGATTAACTTATTGATGCGTTTCTACGATATTAATAGTGGGAAATTAGCCATCGACGGGCTTTCGATTGAAGATATCACGCGTCAAAGCCTACGAAATGGATTCGGAATGGTGCTTCAAGAAACATGGCTTCAAACGGGAACTGTCCGTGAAAATATCACGATGGGAAATCCAACGATTAGCGAAGAAGAGATGATTCGCATCGCAAAACTCTGCCATATTCATGGATTTGTAAGTCGTCTGCCACAAGGATATGATACGGTGATTTCAGATGACGGTGGGGACTTCTCGCAAGGACAAAAACAATTGCTCTGCATCGCGCGTGTGATGATGGGACAACCGAATATGCTGATTCTCGATGAAGCGACTTCTTCCATCGATACGCGTACCGAGTTGAAGATTCAAGAAGCCTTCCAACATCTGATGGAAGGACGCACGAGCTTTATTGTGGCACACCGCTTGTCGACGATTCGTACCGCGGATGTGATTCTTGTCTTAAAAGACGGACATGTCATTGAAAAAGGAAATCATGCCAGCTTGATGGAACAACGTGGATTTTACTACAATCTCTATCAAAGTCAGTGGCAACATTAACAATAAAAAGAAGCGTAGGCTCTATAAAAAGAGTCTACGCTTTTTTGAATTGCTGAAAGTGCAAAATTATCATATATGATAATTTCAAAAGATTATTGCTTGAATTCTTCTAGAGCTAGAGACGCTTCTTCCCATTCAGCGAGGAGCGTTTCTTGGCGTTCAAGAAGGGCGCCTTCTTCGGTTGAGAGGGCAGCGGATTTATCTGGATCAGAATAGTTTTCTTCCAGTGTCATCGCCTCATGCACTTGTTCGAGCGCCGTTTCGATATCGTGCATCTCCGCTTCTAGTTGCTCGATGCGACGAGTGAGTGTACGAATTTGACGTTGCTCTTCTTTAGAGGCATGGTAGCTGGCTTTGGCTTCTGTCATCGGCTCAGCTGTTGTTGCTTCGACACTCTTGGCTTCTTGCAATGCGGCGAGTTCTTCTTTCTCTTGTTTTTTCTCGAGATAGTAGTCATAGTCGCCTAAATACAATGTGCTTCCAGTTTCTTCGATTTCTAGGATGGCCGTTGCGACCTTATTGATAAAGAAACGGTCATGCGAAACGAAGCAAATCGTGCCGTCGTAGTCGATAAGGGCATCTTCGAGGACTTCTTTACTGTCGATGTCCAAGTGGTTCGTTGGTTCGTCGAGCAGTAGGAAATTATCATGCTCCAGAGACAGTTTGCAAAGCGCCAAACGGGCCTTTTCACCCCCGCTGAGTTGAGCGGTTGTTTTCTCGACATCGTTTCCTGAGAAAAGGAAGCTGCCAAGAATCGAACGGACGTCTTTTTCAGGCATCGTAGAGTGACGAGACCAAAGTTCTTCTAGAACTGTTTGATTCGATGAGAGGCCGGCCAAGTTTTGGTCAAAGTAACCAACTTGAACGCCAGTGCCTAAGTCGATTGAGCCTTCGATTAGAGGCAATTCACCCGTAATCGACTTCAAGAGGGTAGATTTTCCAATACCGTTAGGCCCCACAATCGCGATAGCTTCACGCTTGCGAAGCTGGAAGGAAATCGGACCGCTCAAGGCTTCGTGGTCGTAGCCGATATAAGCATCAGTGACTTGCAGCACTTGGTTTCCGGATTCGCGTTCCACGGTAAATTCAAAACGAGCAGAGCGCTGATCGCCTTTTGGTTTCTCTAAGCGTTCCATTTTCTCGAGCTTCTTACGGCGTGATTGCGCACGTTTTGTAGTTGATGCGCGCACTAAGTTTTTCTGGATGAATTCTTCCAAGTCGTGAATCTCTTGTTGCTGCTTCTCGTAGGCTTTTTGTTTGAGTAAATAGCGTTGCTCGCGTTCTTCTAAGTAGTGCGAGTAGTTTCCTTTGTAATATTCGCAGGCCTTATGACTGATTTCATAGACTTCGTTACACACACGGTCCAAGAAGTATTGGTCGTGGGATACGATGACAAGCGCGCTACTTGAAGAGCGTAAGTAGTCTTCAAGCCACGTCAATGTTTCAATATCCAAGTGGTTGGTCGGTTCGTCTAAGATGAGTAGGTCGTGCTTTTCTAATAAAATACGAGCTAGTGCCAAACGAGTGCGTTGACCTCCAGAGAGTGCTTGTATCGGTTGGTCGTAGTCTTCTGGATAGAAACGGAATCCATGAAGCACGGTGCGAATTTCAGACTCGTAACCATACGCATTCTTTTGGTTCAATTCTTCTTGTAGCTGGTCGTATCGTTTTAAGGCGAGTTCGTACGCCACGGGGTCACTTAGAAGGTCTGGGTCACCAAGTTGTTCAGCTGCTTTTTGCGCTTGTTTCTTCAAGGTTTCCACATCTTCGAAGAGATGCACCATTTCTTCCCAAACAGTGCGGGAAGACTGGATGGCAGCGTATTGATCTAAGTAGCCAATCGAAAGGTCTTTCTTCTTTGACACAGCACCAAGAGAAGGTTCTTCGATTCCAGCCAACATTTTTAATAGCGTAGATTTTCCAGTACCATTTCGCCCAACGATGGCAATGCGTGAATTTTCTTGAATATGAATCGTAATATTTTCAAATAGGACTTCATCCGCAAACGTACGCGCGAGTCCTTGTCCTTGTAATAAAATCATGACGGGTCCTTTCAATGTGGTATCAGTTTATTTTAGCATAAAAAAGAGGGGGAACAATATTGATACGCGTTCTTCTTTGCATTCACATTCACAATGGGGAGGTTGTGAAGAAAAAAGCACAAGGCTTGCTGTATATAAGCGAAATTCATTAATGTTCGTGAGGTACAAGCAAACTGTTTGTGAAATGAAATGTCGTTGTGATAGAATACGCATGGATAAAAAAGAAAAAGGGAGTCTTATTCATGAAAGATTTAAACGAATTAAAAGAAATCGAAGTGCCACGCGCAACTGCGAAACGTTTGGCCATTTATCATCGTTACTTACGTTTCTTGCATGACGCAGGAAAACGTCGCATCTCATCAACTGAATTAAGTGAAGCTGTAAAAGTCGATAGCGCAACAATACGTCGTGACTTTTCATATTTCGGAGCTTTAGGAAAACGTGGATATGGATATGATGTAGAATACTTATTAGAATTCTTCAGCCATACTTTAAACCAAGATCGCCTAACAAACGTCGCTTTAGTAGGGGTCGGTAAATTAGGACAAGCGCTCTTAAACTACAACTTCCACCAAAGCAACAACGTGCGTATTAGCGCAGCGTTCGACGTAAACGAAGACATCGTTGGAACAATCCAAACAGGTGTGCCAGTTTACAGCATGGATGAAATGGTAGAACAATTGAAAGTTCAACAAATCCAAGTGGCCATCTTAACAGTGCCTCAAGATGTAGCTCAAGAAACAGCAGACCGCTTAGTAGAAGCAAATGTTCGCGGAATCTTGAACTTCACACCAATCCGATTAGACGTACCAGAAAACGTTCGAGTTCAAAACGTGGACTTAACAAACGAACTTCAAACACTTATTTATTTCTTGGACAACCAAAAATAATCTATTGAAAGGCATCCGAATAGGGTGCCTTTTTTGTAAAAAAATAAGCACTAATCCAATCCGATTTGCGGAGTGATTAGTGCTTTTCTTTTGGTTCTTTATCGTCTAGTGAATCCTCGTCATCGGGCAGATTCTCGATGAGGTTGGCGAGTTTTTTCAACTCGTTGTAGGTGCGAAGCATGTTGATACTTGTTACGATGCTTGTCGTTGCGAATAGACAGCAGAATAATGTGATAAAGTCAAATCCATTTCCAGGATAATGCGTCGTTGCTAGAAAGATAAAGAAGACGGCTAATATGATTTCAAAATATAGTTTTCTGAAGAAACTTTTTCGTGTCATCGCAATCATCCTTTCCTGTCAAAATCTTACAAAATTCCAGACAAATAAGCAAGTATTTATTCTTGATTTTTCCTGACCAAATGAGTATCATAAAACTATGAGTTAGCACTCAGTGTTTTTGAGTGCTAAAAAAGATGAAGGAGGATTTCATATGTTAAAGCCTTTAAAAGATAGAGTTGTTATTCAAATGGTAGAGCAAGAAGAAAAAACTGCTGGAGGATTATTCCTACCAACAACTGCTCAAGAAAAATTACAATTTGCAAAAGTCATCGCAACAAGCAAATTCACTGCTGCAGAAGACCGTCAAGTGGCGGTTGGCGATAAAGTAGTATTCGAGAAATATTCAGGAACAGAAGTTAAATTAGATGGTCAAGAATATATCATCGTGAAAGAAAAAGACATTATCGCAATTGTTGAATAAAGGGGGATACAACTATGGTAAAAGATATTAAATTTGCAGAAGATGCAAGAAGCGCCATGCTACGTGGTGTGGACGTTTTAGCGAACACAGTAAAAGTAACATTAGGGCCAAAAGGACGTAATGTTGTATTAGAAAAAGCATTCGGTTCTCCACTGATTACAAATGATGGGGTAACGATTGCCAAAGAAATCGAATTAGAAGATCACTTCGAAAATATGGGTGCAAAACTCGTTGCTGAAGTGGCTTCAAAAACAAACGATATTGCCGGTGACGGTACAACTACAGCGACAGTGTTAACACAAGCCATCGTTCGTGAAGGGTTGAAAAACGTAACGGCTGGAGCTAACCCAGTAGGCATTCGTCGCGGGATTGAACTTGCGACAAAAGCAGCGGTTGAAGAATTACACCGCATTTCTCGTCCAGTAGAATCAAAAGAAGCCATCGCACAAGTTGCGGCAATTTCTTCAGGTTCAGCGGAAGTCGGTGAATTAATCGCTGAAGCTATGGAAAAAGTGGGTAACGACGGCGTTATTACAATCGAAGAATCTAAAGGGATTGAAACAGAATTAGATGTTGTAGAAGGTATGCAATTTGACCGTGGTTACTTATCACAATACATGGTAACGGATAACGACAAGATGATTGCGACTTTAGACAATCCATTTATCTTAATCACAGATAAGAAAGTGTCAAACATCCAAGAAATCATTCCGTTGTTAGAACAAATCGTTCAACAAGGACGTGCGTTATTAATCATCGCGGATGATGTGGATGGCGAAGCTTTACCAACATTAGTATTAAACAAATTACGCGGAACATTTAACGTGGTAGCTGTAAAAGCTCCAGGATTTGGTGACCGTCGTAAAGCGATGTTAGAAGATATCGCGGTCTTAACTGGTGCTCAAGTCATTACAGAAGACCTTGGTTTAGAATTAAAAGACGCTACATTAGCTCAATTAGGGACTGCTGGTAAAGTAGTGGTTTCTAAAGACAGCACTACAATCGTTGAAGGTGCAGGTTCTAAAGAATTAATCGCGAACCGTGTTGCTTTAATTCGCGCACAAGCACAAGATACAACAAGTGATTTCGACCGTGAAAAATTACATGAACGTCTTGCTAAATTATCAGGTGGGGTTGCCGTGATTAAAGTCGGTGCCGCTACTGAAACAGAATTGAAAGAGAAAAAACTTCGCATTGAAGACGCCTTAAACGCAACTCGCGCAGCGGTTGAAGAAGGAATCGTTTCAGGTGGGGGAACAGCTCTTGTGAACGTTCAAAAAGTGGTAGACGCTCTTGAATTAGAAGGCGACTTAGCTACAGGTGCGAAAATCGTATCTCGTTCATTAGAAGAACCATTACGTCAAATCGCAGAAAATGCAGGTCTTGAAGGTTCAGTCATTGTTGCTCGTTTGAAATCTGAAGAAAAAGGAATTGGATACAATGCCGCTACAGATGAATGGGTAAACATGATTGAAGCAGGTATCGTGGACCCAACAAAAGTAACACGTTCTGCATTACAAAATGCTGCATCTGTTTCAGCATTATTATTAACAACAGAAGCTGTTGTAGCTGACAAACCAGCTCCAGTAGCACCACCAATGCCAGGGATGGATCCGGGCATGGGTATGATGTAATCAAAGAGGGGTGAAAGTTTTTCACCCCTCTTTTTCTTTTTGGATAAAAACACCGCAAGGTGCTTCTCGACAAAAGTGAACGAAGTTCAAAACTTCGAACACTGAAGGATTTGTTTATAATAGCTGTAATGGGGTACCGTCTCGAGCCTGTAGTCTCTCGACTTTAAAGCCTCAAAATGGTCGTACGGAATAAATTCCTACGCCCATTAATTCGCATTTAATACGATTCCCCATTACTGCTACTATAAAATCCTTCGTGTTCTCCGTTTTGAACACTTTTTTGGTGATACTTATAAAAAGAGGATGGATAGAGAAAAAAAATAAGACCAACAGATATGCTGGTCTTATTTTTGTGGTTATGATAATAGGGATTTGCAGTGCGCGTATTCTGGATAAGAAGAGAATTCTGCGATGAGGAAGTCTTCGATAAAGGCGAAGCGTTCTTTATATAGCGAACGAACGGCGTCGGACTCTGTATGCTCTAAGGCATAGGCTGTTTGCTGCAAGAAGAGTTGTGGGTGGGTGTCTTGCAAGATTTCAAGAAGTCCCTCCAGTGTATCAGGGTTTTCCTGTCCGATTTGTTGCAGTAAGGTATGGATGGAAACCCAATCCCTCATATCATACGTGATGTCTTCGGTAGTTGCCTCCAGCCGAGAGAGGAAATCGTCAAAGGAGTTTGCCACTTCGAGCCACTGATCCATTTCAACGTCAATCAGACGGATGCTGGGTTCCTGTTCAATACCGTCTTGATAATCGAAGGCGTAGTAGATAGGTCCGTCTTGGAAAAAGACTACAAAGTACTCGGGCAACCCTGTCACTTCTGGAGACCATGCAGCATCCAGAATGCTTGGGAAATACGGGCCTTCTGAGTATCCGCTCAGTCCATTACAGAGGGCGTAGTCGAGGCCAAAGCGCGTTGGTTCAACCGTTGTAATCTTAGTGTTCGTGAAGAATCCGGCACCATTTTCCAAAAGAAAATCCACGTAGCTTTGTGGCAATGGAAAACGAGAAAAATTCTCTATCGTCTGTGGAATGGGCGAGAATAACTGTTGCTGAATCATGGGGCTCCTTTCTACTGCAAAATCCGTCTTAGGATGGATGCAGAAAAATTTACGATTTGCTACTTTATCTTTGCCTACTATTTTACACACATTTAGGAAAATATGGTACAATGAGGGTATTAAATCTAAAGGAGAGTGTCACAAAATGACAGTAGTATGGATTGTATTAGGAGTCTTAGCAGTAATTGTTCTATGGGCAATGTTTGCATACAACGGACTTGTACAACAAAAAAACTGGGTTCAAGAAGCTTGGGCGCAAATCGATGTTCAATTACAACGTCGTAATGACTTAGTTCCAAACCTTGTTGAAACAGTAAAAGGTTACGCAAAACACGAACAAGAAACATTAACTCAAGTAATTGCGATGAGAAACCAAATTGCAAACATGGGTAGCGATGTTTCACCACAAGAAAAAATGGAAGCATCTAACCAATTATCAGGTGCTTTAAAAACTATTTTCGCTTTAGCTGAAAGTTATCCTGATTTAAAAGCGAACGACAGCTTCTTAAACTTACAAGAAGAATTGACAAACACAGAGAACAAAATCTCTTACGCTCGTCAATTATACAATTCAAGTGTTGCGAGATATAACATCTCTATTCAATCAATTCCAACAAATATTATTGCTGGTTTTGGTGGATTCACTAAAGAAGAAATGTTAGAAACTCCAGTTGAAGCTCGTAAAGTTCCTGAAGTGAAATTCTAATTGACAGTTCATTAGTAGGGAGGGAGTGCTAGGATGTTATATCAACAAATTGCTTCCAACAAACGCAAAACGCTTGTCGTTATTGTGTTGTACATGGCGCTCTTCGTTGCAGTGGGTATCGGAATTGGATATTACGCCATAGGGAATGCGGCTGCTGGGGTCATTATTGCCCTTGTTGCAGGTGGCCTATATTCAATGATGATGATTGCAAATGCGACTAATGTAGTGATGCAATTAAACCATGCCAGAGAAATTACAGATAAAAATCAAGCACCGATGATTTGGAATATCGTGAGCGATATGGCCATAATCGCAAAAGTACCAATGCCACGTATCTTTATTATCGAGGACGAATCTCCAAACGCGTTTGCGACAGGAAGTTCTCCAGAAAAAGCAGCCGTGGCGGTCACAACAGGGCTTTTAGAACGTTTGAATCGTGAAGAGCTTGAAGGGGTTATTGCCCACGAGTTTGGACACATTCGTAACTATGACGTTCGCCTTCAAACAATTGCGATTGCGCTTGGTGCCGTGATTGCCATGCTCGTCCAATTCGGAAGTCGCATGATGTTCTGGGGTGGCGGTAGTAGAGACCGAGATGATGATGACAACGGTGGTGGCGCAAATGCCATTTTCATGGTCATCGGTTTAATCGCGATGATTCTTGGACCATTTATGTCGACGATTCTACAATTGGCCTTGTCACGAAACCGTGAGTACTTAGCAGATGCGTCTGCAGTGGAATTCACACGAAATCCATATGGACTTATTTCTGCACTGACGAAGATTTCAGAAGCCCCGCCAATGACGGAAGCCGACAAGAAGAGTGCGGCGTTATATATCTCAAATCCGTTTGGGGAAGAAGGAGATTCACTCTTCTCAACACACCCATCAACGGAAAATCGTATTAAACGATTAGAAAAAATGTAGAAATTAGACTGGGGGCTCCTCAGTCTTTTTGTTTTCAGAAAGTGAAACTTTTTAACGATAAGAAAAGAGGTTAGATGGATGTCGTTTATTAGAAAAAATGTACTACTGGAAGAGGGAACGTTCTTTTATTATCTACATGAGGAAAGCCTCTTTCACGAAGAATCTTATAAGGAATTATGTGCGTATATTGAAGGGTTGGAATATATTTCATTAGAGGACTTTAAAGATCTTGTTTTTCTTCATCACCAATTGATTCGTCATTTAGTGTATCATTTTGACCCTGTGGATATTGTTGAATTAAAGAGCTTTCCAAAAGATTATTGGGAAGTGATTGAAAGAATAGACATTGCGGTGAAAAGAATCACTCAGAAAGTCAAATGCTAAGAATGGACTAACCTGTAGAAGGAAAGAAAAAGAGTTGAAGAAATCATTTCAACCCTTTTTTGCGTATAAAGGGTGGAGAATCCACTTTAGAATGTTGCTAAATTGTTACAGAAGAAAGCGGTTCACACGTAAAAATGTAATCTAATATATATGTTTTAGTAGAAAGAAATCCTTTATAATGGAACATGATAAACTCTATGGAGGTGAGACTGTGGCTAAACAATTATATATCCATTACGATAGCGTATCGAACCATGTACTAACGAAGTCGATAGCGTTCCATTTGTCTGCCTTACCACAGTCTGAGATTCCGCAAAACCTACTTCTCTTAAACGGGAAGTCCAGCCTTGCCACACACGATCCATATACGGGCTTCATGTGGGTGAAGGGGCGTAAAAATGTGTTAGCGTATCTCCAAGGGGTGGAAGAAGGCAAAGAGGCGCCATCGAACTGGGTGGACTTTGATTCGATTGATTTCGTTCATCAATTAACGCCGCAAGAGATTGCAGACTTGCTATATATTTCGCACGCGAAGACGCACTTGCATTCGCCGTTCTTCTATAAATTACAAAACAACTTTATTTACTTGTCACTTGAAAATGGCTACTCGAAAGTATACTACCGTAAAATTGAGCAATTCTTGCCTATCTTATCGGCGCAAGTCCAAATCGAGATGACAGATATCTTAAACGAGACACCGAAGTTCTTATTCTTTGGTGCCGACAAAGTGGCTTCAGCGATTTCCATCGAAGCGCTCAAAGAAATGATGCCATTGTATCGTGAAGGAATCAGCCTAGCTTTTGATAAAGTCACAAAGAAAGAAGACAGCTACGAAGTGCCAATCTTCTTAACAGAAGACCGTTATCATTATGCCGATAAAGAAGTGACACAAAACGTCCGCATCGGACAACTCGCGTATAGCGAAACGTATCAAAACTGGAAGATTTCAGCGAAACTTCCAACGAATGACGCTATTTAAAGCACTTTTCACAAAGGTTGTGAGAGGTGCTTTTTTAATCCCTTGGCCGTAACTTGTAACCATTGGGCCGTTTTGTTATACTGAAAAGTGCAAGGTTATTTTCAAAATAACGTTCGAAGAGCCTAAATGAGGCGGTTCGCAGCACGCGAATAGTTTGGAGGATTCATATGAAAATTGTAGTAATTTACGGCGGAAAGAGTGCAGAGCACGATATTTCAATTTTAACAGCCGGTTCAATTATTAAAGAAATTTATTTCGAGTATTACGATGTGCAACCAGTGTACATTACAAAAGAAGGAACATGGTTAAAAGGAGAAGCGTTAAAAGCTCCTGTAGCCTTTGACCAAGCGCTTCGTTTAACAGAAGGGTCTGTAGCGCATTTTGCAACAACTGAAGGCGAAACATCAACAGGCGTTCGCATCCAACCATGCGATATCGCTGGACCAGATACAGTAGTATTCCCAATCTTACACGGACCAAACGGAGAAGACGGAACGATTCAAGGATTGTTCGAAATCTTAGACTTACCATATGTTGGTTGTGGCGTATTAGCCAGCGCAAACGGAATGGACAAAATTGCCAGCAAGCATTTATTCCAGCAAGCAGGCATTCCACAAGTGCCATTCGTACCTTTTGTGAAAGCTGATTTCGAAAAATCACCAGAAGCCATCTTCACACGTGTGGAAGGAACATTACGCTATCCAGTGTTCGTGAAACCAGCGAATATGGGTTCTAGTGTTGGGATTTCTAAAGCGACAAACCGTGAAGAATTAACAGCAGCCATCGAAGAAGCATTGAAATATGACCGCCGTATCGTCGTAGAACAAGGAATCGACGCACGCGAAGTCGAAGTAGCGGTTCTTGGAAACGACGAAGTGAACACATCTGTGGTTGGGGAAGTCGTGAAACAAGCAGGCTTCTACGATTACAACGAGAAATACATTAACAACACAACAACACTTCAAATTCCAGCAGCGATTCCTGAAGAAGTCTCTGCTAAAATTCGTGAGTATGCCGTAACAGCATTCCGAGCTATTGACGGTAGTGGCTTAACACGTTGTGATTTCTTCTTAACCGAAACAAACGAAGTGTTTATTAACGAAGTGAATACAATGCCAGGGTTCACACAATTTAGTATGTATCCAAAACTTTGGGAAGCAATGGGCATTTCCTATAAAGATTTAGTCGAAGAACTCATTCAATTAGCGTTGAAACGCTATAACGATCGTCACGCGAGATAAGGGGTAGAAAGATGAGTATTGGAACAGTTGCTGAAATTACAAAAGCCGTCGAAGCGATTGATTATCAATCAGCACATCGATTTGAAGTCATCGAATCTGTGGCTTTCGACACACGAAAATTAGGGCCAAACAGCCTTTTCGTGCCACTTCAAGGTCAAACAGACGGACATGATTATATTGAACAAGCGATTCAAGCAGGCGCAACAGCTGTGTTATGGGGCAAACAAGATGTAACGCCACCAGATGGAATCTGCGCCATTTGGGTGGATGACCCACTTCAAGCTTTTCAAAAATTAGCGAAATGGTACTTAGAAAAAGTATCACCACGCATCGTTGGAATCACAGGTAGTTCTGGGAAAACAACGACAAAAGATATGACAGCAGCGGCTCTTGGTGCACGCTACCGTGTCTACAAAACACAAGGAAACTTCAATAACGATATCGGCTTACCACAAACGATTTTAGATATGCCCGAATCAACGCAAGCACTTGTCTTAGAGATGGGAATGAGCGAATTCCACGAAATCGAATTCTTATCAAAATTAGCACGCCCAGAAGTCGTTGCGATTACGCTTATCGGTGAGTCGCATATGGAACAATTGGGAAGCAAGGAAGGCATTGCCAAAGCCAAACTTGAAATCCTTTCTGGACTACAAGAAAATGGAACCTTTATTTATCCAGCGCATGAAGACTTAATTACAGCAGGGATTGCACAAGCTGAAAAACCAGTAACCTTCAAAATCGTTACAGTCGGCGAAGGAAGCAAGGAACTTTCAGCTAAAAATATCGAACTGTATTCAGACCACACAGCGTTTGAATTAGTGACTCCAACGGAAACAGTGGCGGTAACATTACCAGTCCTTGGCGCGTACAATGTTTCAAATGCACTACTTGCGATTGAAATTGCACGCACATTAGATGTTCCACTTTCAGATATCGTGTCTGCCTTAGCGAATTTCGAATTGACGAAGAACCGTACGCAATGGGTGAAAGGGCAAAACGGCGTAGCCATCCTAAATGATGCTTACAATGCCAGCCCAATCGCGATGAAATCGGTCATTAAATCATTTGTTTCAGTCGAAGCAGCAGGCCGTCGCGTCCTCGTTCTTGGGGATATCCGCGAACTCGGAGAACATTCGAAAGAATTGCACGCCAGCATCTCAGAAGTCATTTCTCCAAGCGAAGTCGCACTTGTGTACTTGTATGGCGAAGAAATGGAAGCACTCTATGATGCGTTGAAAGGACAGTTCGATTCAGCAGCTCTTCACCATTACATGGACAAAGAAGCCTTGATTGCTGACTTGAAGGCTGAACTCAAAGAAGGCGACCAAGTTCTTATTAAATCAAGCAACGGCACAGGCTTACTAGCAGTTGTCGATACCTTAAAAGCAGAATAACAAATATAAAGTAAAGCGAGAGACGCACCACCGTCCCTCGCTTTTTTCGTCCCCTCCCTGAGAAAAGCTTTTATAAAGTGTCCCATTTCTCAACCGCACCAGGAGAAGCAAACCTACCCGCCTCCTCCCGCTTTTTTACTTTGGAATGCGCTGTGATTACGGGCGGAAAATCTAGCGGATTCAATAGTAGCAGTAATGGGGGATAGCATTCAAAGTGAATTACGTACTCTTGAAAATTTATTTTCTAGAGTACGTTTGAATCTTGAAAGAGCTTGAGACCGTGGCTCAAGCCGGTGCCCCATTACAGCTATTATTGATAAATCCGCAAGGATTTGGAGCCCGTAAATTCTTATTCCTTAAGCATTTTTCAAAGAATAAAAAGCAGGAGTCGGCGGTCTGTATTCTTTGCATTCTCGCTGGATGCGTGCTATACTATTCGCTGAGTTGAGAAATGTACACACATTTATAATAGATAGTTTGAAATTTAAACGATTGTAGAAGTCTGGTGCTCTTACGAAAAGCTCCAGACTTTTGTTATGAAGGGAAATCCCTCGTGTGCTTCTCACCGAAGTATCCAAGGAGGAAAATATGAAATTTAATGAATTAGGATTGGATTCTGCCTTACTAGAATCTATCGAAAAAATGGGGTTTGAGGAAGCAACTCCAATTCAAGCACAAACCATTCCAAAGGCCCTAGCAGGCTTAGATGTGATTGGACAAGCGCAAACAGGGACTGGTAAAACAGCTGCATTTGGTTTGCCAATGCTTCAAAAAATCGACCCAAGTAAAAAAGGCGTACAAGGACTTGTTATCGCACCAACTCGTGAACTTGCGATTCAAACACAAGAAGAATTGTTCCGTCTCGGACGCGACAAAAAAATTCGTGTACAAGCTGTTTACGGTGGCGCGGACATTAACCGTCAAATTCGCCAATTAAAAGAAAATCCACAAATCGTTGTGGGAACTCCAGGTCGTTTATTAGACCACATTTCACGCCGTACATTGAAGCTTGCGACAGTGGAAACACTTGTCTTAGACGAAGCGGATGAAATGTTAAACATGGGATTCTTGGAAGATATCGAATCGATTATCAAACAAGTTCCAGAAAACCGCCAAACGCTTTTATTCTCTGCGACAATGCCAGATGATATTAAACGTATCGGTGTTCAATTTATGAAAGATCCAGAACATGTTCGTATCAAATCAAATGAGATGACAGCGACATTAATCGATCAATATTTCGTAAAATGTAAAGACTACGAGAAATTCGACATTATGACACGTTTATTAGACGTTCAAACGCCTGAATTAACCATCGTATTCGGACGTACAAAACGTCGTGTAGATGAATTAGCACGCGGACTTGAAATGCGTGGCTACCGTGCAGAAGGAATCCACGGGGACTTAAGCCAACAAAAACGTATGAGCGTTCTTCGTGACTTCAAGAACAACCATTTAGACATCTTAGTTGCTACAGACGTGGCAGCTCGTGGACTAGATATCTCAGGCGTCACACACGTCTACAACTACGATATCCCACAAGATCCAGAAAGCTATGTACACCGTATTGGACGTACAGGCCGTGCGGGGCAAGAAGGAATGTCTGTAACATTCGTGACACCAAACGAAATGGATTACTTACGTGTGATTGAAGAATTAACACGCAAACGTATGACAAGCCTTCGTCCACCAACGCAAACAGAAGCCTTGGAAGGACAAACAAAAACAGCTATCGAGTCTATCGACGAAATGATGAAAACTGTGGAACCAAGACGTTTCAAAGAAGCGGTATCTTACTTATTAGACGAGTACGAACCAGAAGAATTGGCAGCTCTATTACTTAAGAGCATGATTAAAGACCCAACTGAAATTCCAGTTAAAATCACGC
Organism: Granulicatella sp. 20925_1_28; assembly: GCF_041433575.1. NCBI lineage: Bacteria > Bacillati > Bacillota > Bacilli > Lactobacillales > Carnobacteriaceae > Granulicatella > Granulicatella sp. 20925_1_28. The sequence continues at coordinate 145,650 of NZ_JAPWBS010000002.1, read as the reverse complement.
CAGAACGTCCATTGCCAAGCCGCAAACGTGGCAACAGCCGTGGAAATTACAACCGTAGCGACCGTAAAGACAACCGCGGACGTAACGGAAAAGGAAGCTTCAAGCGTAAAGAAGACCGTCGTGGCCGTGGCTTAGAAGACGAATATACACGCGGATATAAAGGGAAAGATTCTCGCCGCCGTAACAACAAAAAGAAATCTGACAAAGGCTTTACCATCCGTCAGAAATAATAAGGGAAGTGACTTCTATTAAGGAGTCACTTTTTTTGTGGAAATTTTTTATTTTAGGTTCATTTTAGTTTTAAGGAGTATTCTCTTATTAAGGAAGACGCAAAAAGCAACAAGCGATTTTCTTTCAATAGAACAGTGTTTTGATACAATAAGGAAAAGAGGGATACAATCATGACTGTTTTAACAAAAAATAGACCAAAAGAACCATTAAAAACTTTAAAGTGGTATGACATCCTCATCGTGACGATTATCATGTTCGGGGAGTTTATCATCCGATCCACGCAACAATTTCTACAGAGTTTACAACCAGTGACGGAAGTGATCCAACCGTATACCGAGACGACAACGTCCTATAGCGACGGGGCAGCGTATTCGAGTAACTTTACCTTACAGGTGATTTTACTAGCGATTGCACTCTTGTACTTAGTCATCCGTCATTACGACTTCAAGCAGTTGAAGATTCGTTTTCACTGGTCTGTACTTATCTGGGTACCGGTATTATTCACGATGGTCGGACTGTTCGGCGACGTCGTAACAACGCTGAGCGGCGAATACAACTATTTCGACCCAGCGCTCGTTCCGTTCATGAACCCACAGGAAATCATCAATAAGTTCTTAGCGTTATCTCCAATGGCCATCGCTTATGGGCTATTAAATGGATTTTACGAAGAGTTCTTCTTCCTTGGATTAATGACATCAGTGAAGGAAGAGCATCAGTGGAAGGCTTTAGCATTCTCAACACTGGTTCGTTTCTCATTCCATACGTATCAAGGAATGTTGTGGGCAATTATTATCGGAGTCGTGTACGGATTGTTCTACTACTTCATGTACAAGAAAGTGGTCAAAAACTTATTACCATTCTTCCTTATGCACGCATTGGCAGATATGTTTGGTTCAACCTTCATCTACTTGCTAATTGCATGGGCATACTAATATTTTACAAAGCGCATCCTGGAATGGGTGCGTTTTTTCTTGTTGAAAAGCTGCAATTACCATATATGGTAATTGAGTGTTGGAGTGGAGTAAAAACAGTGTAAAATCAAGCTTCTTTCTTATGTGTGAAGGGGAGGGTTATGGTATGATAGCGCTAGTGATATCAGTAAAAGCGAGGAGACTTTCAGATGTATTATGTAAAAAATCAACGTAATGGACAAGAAATCTACGATGCAACGACAAACTTAGCCATCGAATATTTCTTATTAAACGAAAAGAAACTCGATGAACCAATTTTGTTATTTTATGTTAACGAAAATGCGATTATCATCGGGAAAAACCAAAATACCATCGAAGAAATCAATCAAGATGGTGTAGATAAGCTTGGCGTACAAGTGGTTCGTCGTTTCTCAGGTGGTGGAGCCGTGTATCATGATATGGGAAATATCTGCTTCTGCTTCATTACAGAAGATGATGGCGATAGCTTCCGTGATTTCGGAAAATTCACAGAACCCGTGATTGAAGCACTCCATAAAATGGGAGCAACAAGGGCAGAGTTACAAGGGCGTAACGACCTTCTCATCGACGGCAAGAAATTCTCTGGAAATGCAATGTACTCAAACAATGGCCGTTTAACAGCGCACGGAACATTAATGTTGGATCTAGATGTGAGCATTTTGCCACAAATTTTACGTCCAAAACAAGAGAAAATTGCGTCAAAAGGAATCAAGTCGGTTCGTTCACGCGTGACAAATATCAAACCTTACTTAGCGCCTGAATACCAAGACTTAGACATCTTACAATTCCGCGAAGTGCTCTTGAAAAACATCTTCAATGTGGAAGATACATCAACGATTAAAGAGTATGTTCTAACGGATGAAGACTGGGTGCGTGTAGAAGAATTACGCAGCAAGTACTTCAACAACCCAGATTGGAACTACGGAAAGAATCCAAAATTCGAATTCAAGCAATCAAAACGTACACCAGCCGGACAAATCGAGTTCAGCTTGAACGTTGAAAAGAATGCCATTAAAGACATTAAGATTAACGGAGACTTCTTCGGTCTTGGGGAAATCAGCGATGTAGAAAATGCGCTAGTGGGCGTAGGATACAACCGCGATGACTTAACAACAGCCTTCGAAGCAATCGACATCCGCCGTTACTTCGGTAATGTTACAGTGGATATCCTAGTGAACCTATTACTAGGGGTAGAAGAATAAAATAGAAACTCGGCTATAGAGGCCGATGATGCAACAGGAACCTAGCAGTAATGCTGGGTTCTTTTTTTGCTCTCTCGTATTGTAAAAACGCTGGGGGGAGCAGTATAATAGAGATAAGTTCAGGAATCCGTTTTTAGGGAGAGGGGTTGTTGGAAATGAGTCAAAAAGTTAGAGAAATTGTTACTATAGTATTTGGGTTCATCAGTGGTGCAAATGCCATCTATCAGCTACTATTTCGTCAAGATATCGCGCTGTTTATTGTGAATGCGATAGTTGCTGGTACTGCCTTTTATTCTTGGTTGAATCGGGATAATCCGGATAAACTCAAAAAATTCAATCGGGCTGGAGTTGTCATTTTTATGGGCATGGTAGCCACTATTGCTTTTATCCTCATCATGAATCATTTTTTTGGGTATGAGCAATGGGAGTCGTGGCAAAAATCCGTCGTTAAATTCACGTTTATCTTTGGCTTAGTGACGGTAGTGAATCGTTATTTTAAAAAATAATAGTTTTTATGGAGGCGTCATATGGCACTTTTACACGTTTCATTCTTTTCAAAAACATTAATGAGAACCATCCCGCTGTCAGTCTACTTGCCTAGCGATGCGGTGGACTTCAATAATCAGTATCTCTCGGAAGGTCCATACAAAGCGTTGGTGCTACTGCACGGAGTATTGGGCAGTGATCAGGATTGGGTCAATCAGACGCGAATTCTTCGATATGCAAAAGAGAAAAATCTCGCCCTCATCATGCCTTCAGGGGAAAATCATTTTTTCGTAGACCAACCGTGGAACTATACGAATTATGGAGAATTTATTGGGGTGGAGTTTCCAGAAATCTCACGCCGCATGTTTCCTATTTCTCGAAAACGTGCAGACTTAGGCATTGCCGGGCTTTCGATGGGTGGATACGGGGCGCTTCGAAACGGCATCAAATATCCAGACACCTTTAGCGTCATTGGGGCTTTCTCTAGCGCAATTAAGAAACAGGCGATTCCACCAGAAGAGATTTCAGAAGCACCGTTCTTTTTAAGAAAAAGCTTTTTGGAGGCGGTCTTCAAAGATGAGGAGACCTTTATTACAGAAGGCAATCAGTTGTATCATGCCGTCCAAACAATGGAGCGTAAGGACGCGCTCTCGGTCTTTATGGCATGTGGTACGGAAGATTGGCTTTTGGAAGACAACCGTAGCTATAGCAGCTTTTTGAAAGAACAAGGAGTGTCGCTAACGTATAAAGAGCACGTCGGCGGACACGAATGGGATTTCTGGGACTGGGCGATGAAGCAGTTCCTAGACTGGTGGATTCCAGAAGATGCAGGCCAAGGCGTGTCTAGCGGGAACGTGAAATCGTAAGACGAGCGCGATATTGTTGCAAGCACATCGCCATAATGGTAGAATATTTTGTATATTAGAGCGATGAACAAGAGGAGTAAAATGACTTTGTTTACGAGAGAGGGAAGACTGGGTGAAACTTCCTAGCAGATTCATTTGAAGGTAGCTTGTGAGCTTACTCTACGAAAAGAAGTAATAGAGTACGGAGACGACACTTCGTTACCAACATCGAGGCGTAATAAATGATTACGCGAATATTAGGTGGTACCACGAATTTAATCGTCCTATGGAGAGTGTCTTCATAGGATTTTTTTATTGGACACAAACAAGATACAAGGAGGAAAATCAATGGCTAAAGAAATGTCATCTAAGTTTCAACCACAAGAAGTTGAAGCTGGTAAATATCAATGGTGGGTTGATTCAGGCGTCTTCCATCCAAACGAAGATCCAAACGCTGAACCTTATTCAATCGTTATCCCGCCACCAAACGTAACAGGGAAATTACACTTAGGACATGCTTGGGACGTAACGTTACAAGACATGATTATCCGTCAAAAACGCATGCAAGGGTTCGACACTTTATGGTTACCAGGGATGGACCATGCGGGTATCGCAACACAAGCAAAAGTAGAAGAAAAATTACGCGGAGAAGGCTTATCTCGTTACGACCTTGGCCGTGAGAAGTTCCTTGAACAAACATGGGAATGGAAGGAAGAATATGCCAGCCATATCCGTGAACAATGGGCAAAAATGGGAATTTCTGTAGACTACCGCAGAGAACGTTTCACATTAGATAAAGGCTTATCTGACGCCGTGAAGAAAGTATTCGTTACATTATACGAAAAAGGCTTAATTTACCGTGGTGAATACATCATCAACTGGGACCCTAAAGCGAAGACTTCATTATCTGATATCGAAGTAATTCATAAAGACGTAGAAGGCGCGTTCTATCATATGAACTACCCTCTAGCAGACGGAAGTGGATTCCTAGAAATCGCAACGACTCGTCCAGAAACACTTCTTGGAGATACAGCGGTTGCGGTTCACCCAGACGATGAACGTTACCAAGCGCTTATCGGTAAAACAGTTATCTTGCCGTTAGTGAACCGTGAAATTCCAATCATCGCTGACGAATACGTTGAGCAAGATTTCGGAACAGGGGTTGTAAAAATCACTCCAGCGCATGACCCGAACGACTTTGAAGTAGGGAACCGTCATAACTTACCTCGTATTAACGTGATGAACGATGATGCGACAATGAACGAGTTAGCCGGTAAATACGAAGGTATGGACCGCTTTGCGGCGCGTAAAGCCATCGTGAAAGATTTAGAAGAAGCTGGCCTTCTTGTGAAAATCGAAAAACATTTACACAGCGTTGGTCACTCAGAACGTACAGATGTCGTTGTTGAACCACGTCTTTCAAAACAATGGTTCGTAAAAATGGGACCTTTGGCAGAGCAAGCGATTAATGCGCAACGTGAAGAAGGCGACAACACTGTAAACTTCTACCCACCACGTTTCAATGATGCGTACTTACGTTGGATGGAAAACATTCACGACTGGGTAATTTCACGTCAATTATGGTGGGGACATCAAATTCCAGCTTGGTATCATAAAGAAACAGGCGAAGTCTATGTAGGTATGGAAGCTCCAAGCGACAGCGAAAACTGGACACAAGATCCAGACGTATTAGATACTTGGTTCTCATCTGCATTATGGCCATTTTCAACAATGGGTTGGCCAGATGAAGATTCAGCTGATTACAAACGTTACTATCCAACAAACACACTTGTAACAGGGTACGACATCCTTACTTTCTGGGTAAGCCGTATGATGTTCCAAGGGTTAGAATTTACAGGTAAACGTCCATTCAAGAACGTTCTTATCCACGGATTAATTCGTGATAGCCAAGGACGTAAGATGAGTAAGTCTCTTGGAAACGGGGTTGACCCAATGGAGGTTATCGAGCAATATGGTGCCGATGCGCTTCGTTGGTTCTTAGCAAACGGTTCTGCTCCAGGGCAAGACGTTCGTTACTCAACAGACAAGATGGATGCTGCATGGAACTTCATCAACAAGATTTGGAACGCAAGCCGTTACGCATTAATGAACGTGGGCGATTTAACAGCGGACCAAGTGGATATCACTGGTGAGAAGACTCTTGCAGATAAATGGATTTTAACACGCTTGAATCAAACGATTGGCAAAGTGACAGAACTCTTCGAGAAATTCGAATTCGGTGAAGCAGGACGTCTTTTATATCGCTTCATCTGGGATGATTTCTGTGACTGGTATATCGAAATGTCGAAAGAAACATTAGCAGGGGACGACGAAGCTGCGAAATTAACAACACGTAGCATTCTTGTATATGTATTAGACAACACATTACGTCTATTACACCCAATCATGCCTTTCGTGACAGAAGAAATCTGGCAATCTGTTCCTCACGTTGGGGAATCATTAGTGGTCGCAACTTATCCAACAGTTCACCCAGAACAAATGGATGAAAAGGCAGCTGAAGAAATGGAATTCTTAATGGACTTCATCCGTTCAGTACGTACGGTTCGTAACGAAATGAACACACCATTATCAAAACCAATTAACATCATTGCGAAAGTGAGCGACGCTGCGCACTACGCGATCTTGAAAGAAAACGAATCTTACATTGCACGCTTCTCAAATCCAGAAGAATTCGTGTATGGTGAAGATGTTGAAGCACCATCTGATGCGGTAACTTCTGTTATCACAGGTGCTGAAATTTACTTACCATTAGCAGGGTTAATCAACATCGAAGACGAAATCGCTCGTCTTGAAAAAGAAGCAGAGAAATTGCAACAAGAAGTGGATCGTGTCGAGAAGAAATTATCGAACGAGAAATTTGTGGCAAAAGCTCCTGCAGCAGTTGTTGAAGCTGAACGTGCAAAAGGTGCGGACTATCAAGCACAACGTGAAGCAGTGTTAGAACGTATCGCAACATTGAAAAAAATCTAATCCGTTGTAACGGTGGGGAGAGCGTATGAAGTGTCATGCGCTCTCTTTTGTATGTTCCGGTGGGCAATTTTCTGTTATGATAAATGAGGAAAACAGGAGGTGAGTGAATGCTTCAAGAGTGGTTAAAAAAGAGCGAGAGTATTCCGAGGAAACATGGATTGTACCGAATGGAGGCTATCCTAGAAGCACTTGGAAATCCAGAACATGGGTTGAAGAGTATTCATATTGCTGGGACGAATGGAAAAGGGTCCACAGCAGCGATGATGACAGCCTTTGCGAAGGCACATGGATTGCGAGTAGGGACATTCACTTCACCGCATATGGACAGTATTAGGGAACGGATTCAGCTAGACGGAGTGCCTCTAGGGGAGGAGCCGTTCTGGCAAGCAGCATCCGTTATAAGAGGGGTGGAGAGTCGCTTATTGGAAGAGTGGGGAGCCTTTAACTATTTCGAGATTTTAACGGCGATGATGTTTGTCGTCTTTCAACAGGAAGGCGTCGACCTTGCGATTATTGAAGTCGGGATTGGTGGTCTTCTCGATAATACGAATGTCGGCCATCCACTCGTCAGTGTCATTACGACGATTGGGTTGGACCATCAAGACTTACTCGGAAGTACGTTGGAAGAAATTACGGCGCAAAAAGCAGGGATTATTAAGGCTGGGCAGCAAGTGGTTGTCGGGCCAGTCACGCGTGAATGTATGGATGTGATTCGTGAGATTGCTAGTGAGAAAGGCGCAACAGTGCAGGCGTTTGGCGAAGGCTTCTTTCTAATTGAAGATTCGTATCAAGACACATCACTGACGATTCCGCTAAAGCAGCTAGCTCTCAAAGGAGCCTTCCAGAAGGAGAATGCGACCGTTGCGATTCGAGCATTTCGTGCGTGGATGGAAGCCACTGGAAGAAGCGTGCAGGCTGAGTTCATTGAGGCATCGCTCCCTGTCGTTTCATGGCCAGGGCGCATGGAAGTGTTGCAAGAGACACCGCTTGTGATCATCGACGGTGCTCATAATTTGCCGGCCATCGAGCGACTCGTTCAAAACATGACGGCTCGTGTTGGCAAGAAACAGACGCTGTTATTTAGCGCGCTCACTCGAAAAGATAGTCAACAGATGCTTCTAAGATTGCAGGAAGCTCTTCCTGATGTGAATATTATCTTAACGAGTTTTCATCCTTCTAGAGGTTTGTCGATTGCTAGAAGTGATGTCGAAGCGTACTTGGATTCTCGCAAGATTTCCTATGAAGAAAGCTTTGAAGACATCATCGACCGTTTCGCCAGCTCAACAGACGACAGGAGCGAATTATGGGTGACGGGGTCATTGTATTTTATTGCTGAAGTTCGACATTGGTGGAAGAACCGTAAGCCCAAAGAAGAATAGATATCGTAACTCTTTGTAGAGAAAACAAAGAGGAAGTGTCACAATGATTGAATCAAAATTATTAGAAGTACCTTTAAGCGCCATGCCACGAGAACGCCTCGAACGGTATGGCGCTAAAGTGCTTGAAACGCATGAATTACTCGCGATATTACTGCGAACAGGGTCCAAGGATTTAAACGTCCTGCAGCTGGCGGTCGTTGTCTTAAACACCTTCGAGGACTTGCATTCGCTGAAGATGGCGAGTCTGGACGAACTCATGCAGATTAATGGAATCGGCAGAACCAAGGCGATTGAACTAAAGGCAGCCATGGAACTGGGTGTGCGCTTAAGCAATGCCGCGCAAATGAAACTCGGGAAGATTACGTCCTCCAAGATGGCCGGCCAGTGGATTGTGCAGGAGTTGAAGGATGCCTATCAGGAACATCTTGTCGCCTTGTATTTGAACACGAAAAACGAGATTATCAAGAAGAAAATGATCTTCATCGGTGGGCTGAACAGTGCAGTGGCGCATCCTAGAGAAATCTTCCGGGAGGCAGTACGGTTTTCGGCGGCACGCGTCATCATTGGCCATAATCACCCAAGCGGAAACCCTGAACCCTCACAAGCGGATATCGATTTTACACGTCGCTTGATGGAATGTGGTGAACTCATGGGGATCGAGCTTCTAGATCATTTTGTAGTCGGAGGAGAGGAGTACATTTCTTTAAAAGAATTCGGGGCTTTTTAAAAATGACTCAAAAGAATGTGAAAAGTTGAATTTTAGAAAAAGATGAAAACAGATTGTTTTCAATTTTCACGAAAAATAATATTGAAAATTAACGAAACGATTCGGAAAAAACGCACGAAACGGCAATTGTTCTACTTAATTCTCAGTGAAATCGGAAATACTCTTGCAAATTTGCCTGTGAGATGTTATACTTAGCTTGTGTTTTTGTTATGTAAAGAAATTGTGTAAGATATTACTCCTTTCGAACCATTAGCAAGAATATCAATAACAAGTGCTATGGCACAAGGAGGAAATGTTCATGGAACAAGGTACAGTAAAATGGTTTAACTCAGAAAAAGGTTTTGGGTTTATCGAACGTGAAGGTGGAAACGATGTATTCGTACACTTCTCAGCAATCCAATCAGAAGGATTCAAAACATTAGAAGAAGGACAAGCAGTTCAATTCGATGTTGAAGAAGGCGCTCGTGGACCACAAGCAGCTAACGTAGTTAAACTATAATTAGTATTAACTTTGACACCACCGGTTTTTCGGTGGTTTTTTTGTGCGCAAAAATAGAAAAGGGTAAGCCTAAAAAGCACAAATTTGGCCATGTCCATATATGGTATATTTGTCCTCCTCCCAAGAATTTCTTTTTATTTTTTGTACTTTTTATTTCATAAGGCCGTTTCAAAATTTTTATAATTTTTTGTCAGAATATCCCTAGCTGGAATGGGAGAAACATGGCGTATCGCCTGTTGAAAAACGAAGAGCCTTCGGATTCTATAGGAATAATAATAGCGGTCATAATCGATGTGAATTACTGACTCTGGAAATTGATTTCCTAGAGTCAGTTTGAAGCTCGATAGGAAACGAGACCTGAGCTCGTTCCGGTATAGCTATTGTTATTCCTATGAAGACATCCGAAAGTGCTCGTAGTTTTTCAAAACAGCACAAAATCCCTTATTGTCTCTCCCTTTCCAGCCGAAGGGTTCTTTTTGAAGGAAGTTTGCTTTTAGATGATTGTTTTTTTATGAAACGGAACACGGTGATTTTTCAAGAAAACCTTTCAGGTTAAAAAGCCAACATTAGAAAGTACTTCGGAAAACGAAGAGCTTTCGGATTCTATAGGAATAATAATAGCGGTCATAATCGATGTGAATTACTGACTCTGGAAATTGATTTCCTAGAGTCAGTTTGAAGCTCGATAGGAAACGAGACCGAGGCTCGTTCCGGTATAGCTATTGTTGTTCCTATGAAGATATCCGAAGGTGCTCGTAGTTTTCCAAAATACTAATTTACGAAGCACATTCTCGTTGCTTTTCAGCTTTTTAACCGAAAGGTTTTCTCTACTGAAAAATCACTAAAGTGTTACAGAAAACGCTTTAATATTACGAAATAAAAAAGTTTCCTAAAAATCTATAAAATACAAGAATAAAAAGCTAAATTCTGCTATACTAGAATAGAATTCTTACAGCCAAGTCTGTAGAAGAATTATCTAAGGAGGAAACAGTGTGGTTGCATTAAATTTTAAAGCACAAAATATCGGAATTGACTTAGGCACAGCTAACACGATTGTTTATCTAGAAGATGAGGGAATCGTCACACGTGAACCTTCCGTGGTTGCAAAAAATATCGTTACAGAAGAAATTATCGCAGTAGGAAAATCTGCATTTGAAATGATTGGTAGAACACCAGAAAATATCGTGGCATTACGCCCAATGAAAGATGGCGTAATCGCTGACTACAATACAACGACAGCAATGTTGAAATACTTCATTCAGTCGATTGTAGGCCGCTCATTCTTTAAACCAGTGGTCATTATTTGTGTGCCAAGCGGCATTACAGACGTTGAAAAAAGAGCCGTTTTAGACGCGACAAAATATGCAGGAGCTAAAGAAGCGTACGTGGTTGAAGAACCATTCGCGGCTGCAGTGGGGGCAGGACTTCCTGTCACAGACCCAACTGGAAGCATGATTGTCGATATCGGTGGCGGTACGACAGACGTTGCGACGATTTCGCTTGGTGGAATCGTGAATAGCCGTTCGATTCGTGTCGGAGGAGACGAGTTAAACGAGTCTATCGTCCAGCACGTTCGTAAGACGTACAATTTACTCATTGGGGAACGTACGGCTGAAGAATTAAAAATTATGTTAGGTTCAGCTTCTATTGAAAAAGCACAAGGTAGCATGCAAGTGCGTGGTCGTGATATGGTTACGGGATTACCACGTGTTGTTGAAGTACCTGCAAAAGAAATTGCAGTTGCGATGAGTGAAATCATTCATCAAATTTTAGACGCAGTAAAAGATGTATTGGAACAAACACCGCCAGAAATTTCTGCGGACGTTATTGATCATGGAATCGTGTTAACAGGTGGAGGCGCAATGCTTCGTCACCTTGCTGAGATGATTTCGAAGGAAACGCAAGTACCAGCCTTTGTGGCCAATGATCCACTCGATTGTGTGGCATTAGGAACAGGTGCGATTTTAGCAAATCCATCATTAATGAAAAAATAGAGTCCGTTGAAAAATAAATAAAGAGGAGTGATGATGTGAATCCAATTTTTTCAAATAAGAAACTAATTGGTTGGGTAATCGGAATTATCACGGCATTAGCATTGATCATGTATTCCATTACTTACGGCAGTAATATCGTGACTCAAGGTGTTAATGATGTAACCAATATTCTAGGAAGATTAGTCTCTTATCCAGCAAATAGTATTAATGATTTTATCGATAGCGTGAGTGATTTATCAAATACGTATCAAGAAAATCAATCGTTAAAACAAAAAATCGATACCATTCATGAATTAGAAGTTCAATTGAGTGAGTTAAAACGTGATAACCAAAAAATGAAGGAAACGCTCAAGTTGCAAGATACACTAAACGATTATACGTTAGTGAATGCGACGGTGATTGCGCGTAATCCAGACACATGGCGTGATGTCATTACGATTAACAAAGGATCAAATGACGGCATCCAACCACAAATGTCTGTTATGAGTGATAATGGACTTGTAGGGAAAGTTATGGACGTGAATCCAACGAGTGCACGTGTAGCGCTATTATCGAATGCCGATAATACATTAGTGCGTGTAGCAGCGATGATTCAAAACGAAAAAGAACCAATCTACGGAACCATCACTGGCTATGATGATAAAAGCAATATGTTAGTGATGAGCCAAATTCAAGCAACTCAAGATATCAAAGTTGGGGATAAAGTCGTGACAAGTGGTCTCGGTGGTATTTCTCCAAACTCACTATATATCGGTACGGTTGAAGAAGTGGCGATGGACCGTTTTGGCTTGTATAAAGAAGTGAAAATTCGTCCAGCAGCGGATACGAATGACGTTCGTTACGTGACGGTTGTTATTCGTACAAGCGAAAGCGAGGGGCAATAATGCGCATCTCAAAAAGAGTTTATTGGGTGTTATTTGTTTATATTCTTGCTTTCTTAGCCGATGGAGTGTTAACGAATCATTTTTCAAAATTATTCCTCTTCTCAGGCTATAGCTTAACACCTCGAATGATTATTATCGCTGTCGTGATGTTAAACTTTATGATTGACCATAAATCCATGTTCTGGTTTACAGTCGTTGCAGGATTCTTAGTGGACAGTTACTACTCAGGCGTCCTTGGTGTTTATATGGCGCTGTTTGCAGTAATTGTACGAATCATTCGTTTAGTTCGCTCGAACATCCTTCAAAATCCATTTACATTAGGGCTTGCACTTGTATGCTTCTTAAGCTTCACCGAAGTCTCTGTTTACTTCGTGTATGCCTTACGAGGAGTGGCGAGCATGGATTGGAACGAGTTCTTAGTAGTAAGACTCGGGGCAACCTTAATGTTAAACATCGTGATTTACTATATTTTATATCTCCCGCTTCGCAATTTTGCTAGATGGGTGAACTCAACACCGGTCGTTAGTCCACATGACTTAATGAACCATCGTAGAGCATAACAGGAGAAAGGTTTGGCTGTTTATGGCCAAGCCTTTTTGATTACACGTTAATAGTACTGACAAAGGCGATAGATATGGTATAATAAAGAGAATTAGTATCAAGAGAAAGAGGAATTGAATGAAGAGAGCAACATTTTTAAAAGCAAGTCTTATTTCGAAAGGAATCATCGCGACCTGTGCGATTGTCGGTTTTCTAATGCAGATGACGCTTCACGGGTGGCATGGACTTCGTTACTATACGAACCAATCGAATCTACTCGTTGGAGTATTTATGGTGTACTTGCTCTTTAAATACCGCAAGAGTGGCCATTGGAGTAAGATGGACCTTCGTTTGAAAGGTGGCGTTACGGTTGCGATTCTTCTAACGGGGCTGGTATATCACTTTATGTTAGCACCACAAAAGACAGCAGAAGAGTTCTGGACGATTGAGAATTTCTTGTCGCACTATATTGTGCCATTTGGAACGCTAGTCGACTGCATCGTCTTTGATAAAGGGCATTGCTACAAGTGGTATGATCCGTTCACGTGGACGCTATTGCCGCTTGTCTATGCGATTGTATCTGTGGCGATTGCACTCATCACACGTATTCCGATTGGAAATAACAAAGATGGTCCATTTCCGTACTTTTTCTTGAATGTGGATAAATATGGATTTGTTGGCGTCTTGCAATATTGTTTAGGATTAGCCGTAGCCTTCTTAATCGGCTCGTATATTCTTTTCGTATTTAAAAATGGATTCAAAACGAAGGAACGTTTATAAGAGAGGAGACTTTCATGGTTCGAGATATTGGAATCGACTTAGGAACCGCAAATATTTTAGTGTTCTTAAAAGATCGTGGAATTATTTTAAATGAACCGTCACTCGTTGCGCTAGATGAGCGTAATGGCGACGTGATTGCAGTCGGTGAACGTGCGTACCAAATGGTAGGTCGTACGCCAAAAGAAATCAATGTGCACCATCCATTAAAGGGTGGGGTGATTGCGGATATCGCAGTTACTGAGCAATTGCTTGAATTATTCATGCAAAAATTAAACTTAAATAGTTGGTTCTCAAAACCAGATATTTTGATTTGTACACCAACAAATATTACGACAGTCGAACAAAAAGCCATTATCCAAGCGGCGATTAAATGCGGCGGACGCAATATTTATTTAGAGGAAGAACCAAAAGTGGCAGCAGTCGGCGTTGGACTGGATATCTTCTCTCCAATTGGGAACATGGTCATCGATATCGGTGGCGGAACAAGTGATATCGCCGTTCTTTCAATGGGCTCAACGGTCACAAGCCGTTCGATTAAATTAGCCGGCGACAATATGGATTTTGCGATTTCGGAATATATTAAAGACAAATATCAACTCATTATCGGGGACCGTACCGCTGAAGCTATCAAGATTAATCTAGGTAGCGCGATTGAAGTGGAAAACGAGTCGGATATGATTGTTAAAGGTCGCGATATGACGACTGGATTACCGAAGACCGTTACCATTTATACAAATGAAATTTATCATTGCTTAAAAGAAATGCTCGATACGATTGGCGAAGAAGCTAGACTCGTACTCGAAGCGACTCCACCAGAACTCGCAGGCGATATTATCGAACGCGGCGTGATGGTAACAGGGGGCGGAGCACTCATCCAAGGAATCGACCGTATGCTTTCTGAGAAGCTACAAGTTCCTGTGATGGTGGCAGAGAATCCTCTTCAAAGTGTGGCAATTGGAACAGGAATCCTATTAAACCGCATTAAAGCAGATCGTGGTATTTTCTCAGGGCTAAGAAGACTCTTCAGTTCTAAGAAAGTCGTAATGAACCCAACTGCGAATATGATTGATGATGAAAGGAAAGAAGAAGCATGAATCAAGAATTGAAAAATAGTGGTCACTTATTATTGACGGCGCTACTCCGTGTCTTAATCTTCGTGATTATCGCAGTCATCTTATTTGCACTGGGCTTAATGGTTGGTTATGCCGTTCTTGGTGAAGGTCACAATCCATTTGATATTTTCTCAAAAGAAGTATGGGACAAGATTTTCAACTTTATTAACTAGTAAGCAGATAGATTGACCTTTATTGACTATTGAAGTAGACTATAACAAAAGCAGAATATGGAGGAAATGCTATGAATTTAATTCCAACAGTTATCGAGCAGTCTTCACGCGGAGAACGCGCTTATGACATTTACTCACGTTTATTAAAAGACCGTATTATCATGGTGAGCGGACCTGTTCACGACGATATGGCGAATGCGATTATCGCGCAATTACTATTCTTAGATGCACAAGATCCTGAGAAAGATATTTACATGTATATTAACTCTCCAGGAGGAAGTGTAACAGCTGGTTTAGCCATCTACGATACAATGAACTTCATTAAAGCAGACGTTCAAACAATCGCGATGGGTCTAGCAGCATCAATGGGTTCATTCTTATTAACAGCTGGTGCGAAAGGGAAACGTTTTGCATTACCAAACGCTGAAATCTTAATCCACCAACCTTTAGGCGGAGCACAAGGGCAAGCGACAGAAATCGAAATTGCAGCACGTCAAATCTTAAAAACACGTGAACGTTTAAATAAAATCTTGGCAAAACAAACAGGTCAAAAATTATCACGTATCGAAAAAGATACAGACCGTGATAACTACATGACAGCACAAGAAGCCTTAGAATACGGCTTAATCGATGCGATCATGGAAAGCTCAAAAGAAATGAAATAACAGAAACTGCAGAAGAACTAATAGTTCTTCTGCTTTTTTTTCGCCGTATATCTTCCTTTTTAGTAGTGAAAGCGGTACAATAGACACATACGACTTGTTAGAAGGTAAAAGGGGAAAAGGTTATGACAACAGAAGGAAATCCATTAAATAATGCACGTGTGGCATATGAATATTATGAATTACCAGGAGAATTGGTAGATATTCAACCTTTAGGAAATGGATTAATTAATAAAACCTATCAAATTACACATACACATGAAAATGAAGAAAAACAATATGTTTTACAAGCGATTAATCATAAAATTTTTCCAAATGTACGTGGATTAATGGAAAATATCGAGAAGGTAACGACTTATCTTCGTGAGAAATACGAAGCAGAAGGGCGCGATGCTGCTCGTGAAACGCTTCGTGTCATCCGTACAAAAGATGGCCATTTAACAGCTAACTTGGATAACGGAACCTACTGGCGTATTTATGATTCAGTGAAAAATAGCTATTCATTAGATAAAGTAGAAAGTCCAGAGCAATTTTACATCACAGCGAAAGCATTTGGTCGTTTTGCCTATGACTTAAACGACTTCGATGCAAGCCAATTGGTCGAAGTGATTCCGCAATTCCACGATACACGTAATCGTTACAGACAGTTGGAAGAAGCGATTAGAGAAGATCGCGTTGGCCGTGTGAAAGAGGTGCAAGAAGAGATTGCATTTATCCAAAATCGTAAAGCGGACCGCTTCTTATTATATGATTTACTGGATGAAGGCGTATTGCCGCTTCGTGTAACGCACAATGATACAAAATTAAACAACATTATGTTCGACAGTGAAACGAAAGAACCGCTTTGCATCGTGGACCTTGATACAGTGATGCCAGGCTTAGTGTTATTTGATTTTGGGGATTCGATTCGATTTGGTGCAAACGACTGCGCCGAGGACGAACCTGATTTATCAAAAGTGAACTTTGATTTCGACTTATACGAAACTTACGTGAAAGGCTTTATCGAAGGAACAAACGGCATCTTGACGGAAGCCGAACTCAAATACTTACCTTGGGGAGCTCGTGTCATTACGCTCGAACAAGGGATTCGTTTCTTGACGGACTATATCAATGGGGACGTTTATTACGCAACGACTCGTCCAGGACAAAACTTGGACCGTGCACGTACGCAATTGAAATTGGTACAAGATATGGAAAACGTGTGGGATAAGATGGTCGAAGCTGTTAAGAACGCACAAAAATAAGAAATTCAGACTCTCTGACAGATTTGTCAGGGAGTTTTTTGTAGTTTCACACACTATATGTTGTAAATTATAACGATTATAAAACACAATATATTGTGTTTTTAGGGGTTGATTTTTATTTTTTGAGTGCTAAAATAAGGACTAGAGTTTAAGGAGGAATCGTGATGAGTGTAGAGACATTAACAGCATTATCGGTCACGAAGAGGGATGGCCGACAAGTCGAATTTCAGAAGGAAAAAATTCAACGTGCGATTGAAAAAGCGGAAATCGGATTGAATGGTACATTAAGCGACGAGCGGATGGTAGTGCTTGGTCGCATCGTCGAGGATGTCCTCGCGGAGATTTCAAGACGCTTTAACGATACGATTGAGATTTATGAAATTCAAAATATCATTGAACATTTACTGATTGAAGATGGGGAATCAGAGCTTGCACAAGAGTATATCTCCTACCGTGTAGACCGTGATTTACGCCGTAAGAATCAGTTGGATTTTCAATGGGCGCTCTCACGATTAACGAATAAAGAAGCTAGCGTCGTCAACGAGAACGCGAATAAAGATAGTAAAGTTTTTAATACACAGCGCGACTTAACGGCTGGGACGGTTGGGAAGATTATCGGTTTGAAGATGCTTCCGCCGCACGTGGCCAATGCGCATTTAAAAGGCGACATCCATTATCACGACTTGGACTATCATCCATATATGCCGCTCACGAACTGTTGCTTAATTGACTTCGAGCACATGCTAGGGCTCGGTTTTAAAATTGGAAATGCAGAAGTGGAATCTCCTAAATCCATCCAAACAGCTACCGCACAAATGGCGCAGATTATCGCCAATGTGGCAAGCAGTCAGTATGGTGGGTGTTCTGCTAACCGTGTGGATGAGTTACTAGCACCTTATGCAGCCAAGAATTACGAAAAGCATTTAGCAGATGCAAAAGTCTGGATTGAAGGAGAAGACCGTCAAGAAGCCTATGCGATGAAGAAGACGGAAAAAGATATTTATGATGCGATGCAATCGTTAGAATATGAAATCAACACGCTTTATACCTCACAAGGACAAACGCCATTTACAACACTTGGATTTGGACTCGGAACGAATCACTTCGAACGTTGTATTCAAAAGGCCATCTTGCAAGTGCGTATGGAAGGGATTGGCAAAGAAAAACGAACTGCCATTTTCCCGAAACTCGTCTTCACTTTGAAACGTGGCGTGAACTTGGAAGCCAATGACCCAAACTACGACGTGAAGCAATTGGCGTTGGAATGTGCGACAAAACGCATGTATCCAGACGTATTAAGCTATGACCAAATCGTCCGTTTAACAGGAAGCTTTAAGGTGCCGATGGGATGCCGTTCATTCTTACAAGGGTGGAAGGACGAAAACGGCCAAGAGGTGAACGATGGACGGATGAACTTAGGGGTTGTGACTCTTAATATTCCTCGGATTGCGCTCGAAGCAGACGGATCTCTTCAAAAGTTTTGGGAGATTTTTGAGGAAAAACTCGCGATTTGTAAAGATGCACTCGTGTACCGTGTGGAACGTTGTAAGGAAGCGACTCGCGACAATGCGCCTGTCTTGTATCACTACGGGGCGTTTGGCCAACGATTGAAGGATGGCGAAGAAGTCGACGTCCTCTTTAGAAACAAACGTGCGACGGTTTCTCTTGGCTATATCGGCCTCTATGAAGCCGCAACAGCCTTCTTTGGTCCTGCCTGGGAAAAGAATCCGGAAGCCAAGGCCTTTACTTTAGAAATCGTGAAGGCGTTGAAGGCTCATACCGATGCATGGGGTGATGAATATGGCTATCATTTCAGCGTTTATGCGACTCCAAGTGAAAGTTTGACAGACCGTTTCTGCAAGCTCGATATCGAAAAATTTGGTCTCGTGCCAGATATTACCGAGAAGGAATACTACACGAATAGTTTCCACTACGATGTGCGTAAAAATCCAACGCCATTTGAAAAGATTGACTTCGAAAAAGATTATCCAGTGTATTCTTCAGGTGGATTTATCCATTACTGCGAATATCCAGTGCTTCGTCAAAATCCAAAGGCGCTGGAAGCCGTGTGGGATTTTGCCTATGACAAAGTTGGCTACCTTGGAACGAATACGCCGATCGATCACTGCTATAAGTGCGGTTTTGATGGCGAATTTACTCCTACTAGTAAAGGATTCGAATGTCCACAGTGTAAAAACCATGATCCGCAAACGTGTGATGTGGTGAAACGAACTTGTGGTTATCTTGGTAATCCGCAAGCACGTCCGATGGTGCATGGGCGTCACGTTGAGATTTCTTCGCGTGTGAAACATATGCCAAAACTCAAGGAACGCTATGCGCTTGGGGTGACAGAGGATGAATAACCCGAAGCCAAAAGAATGGACCAGCCAGCAGTATTCCCAAGGGAAGATTGCAAGCTATAAACCGTATAATTTTGTTGATGGGGAAGGGGTACGCTGCTCGCTGTATGTGAGCGGCTGCCTTTTTGCCTGTGAAGGGTGTTATAACGTTATCGCGCAAAATTTTAATTATGGTATTCCGTATACGAAAGAACTCGAAGCACAAATCGTTGAAGATGTGGGCGCTTCGTATTGTCAGGGTTTAACACTTCTTGGAGGCGAGCCGTTTTTAAATACGGGTGTCTGCCTTTCTCTAGTAAAGGCAATCAGACAAGCATACGGGCACACCAAAGACGTGTGGTCGTGGACTGGATATACATGGGAAGAATTGATGCAAGAAACAGAGGATAAGCTGGAATTACTCCGCTTGATTGATATTTTAGTTGATGGACGATTTGAACTTGCCAAGAAGGATTTGACTTTGCAGTTTCGAGGATCTAGCAACCAGCGCATTATCAATGTGCAGGCGTCTCTTGCGGCTGGGGAAGTCATTTTATGGAAAGGCCTCTGGGAATCATAAGAAACGATAAAATTTCTGACAAATGGTCATTATTTTGATAAAATGAAGGAATGAAATACGTTAAAGGAGACGACAATGGCGATTACAGGACTTGGAATGGATGCAGTGGAACTTTCACGCATTGAAAAAATCGTGGCAGAACCGAAAACTTTTTTACAAAAAGTACTGACTCCAGCAGAACTAGAGAAATATAATAGTCTTCCAACGAAGCGAAAAGTGGAGTTTCTCGCAGGACGTTTTGCGGCCAAGGAAGCCTACGCAAAAGCATTGGGAACGGGAATTGGACAACACGTGTCTTTCCAAGATATCGAAGTCTTAAATGATGCGTCTGGAAAACCAGTCCTTGTGTGCAAACGGTATGACCACAAAACATGGGTCACCATTACGCATACGAATCATGATGCATATGCCGTCGTCGTATTAGAATCCAACGAATAAAAAGGAATGAACCAATAATGTTAGAAGCAATCCATCGAAATACACGAGTTGTAGTGGATTTATCGATTGTAAAACAAAATATAAAAAAACAACTGGCGAAGTTGAGTCCTACTCAAGAATTGTATGCTGTTGTCAAAGCCAATGCGTACGGACATGGGATGATTACGGTGGCCAAAGCAGCCGTTGAAGCAGGTGCTACAGGGTTCTGTGTAGCGAATCTGGACGAGGGACTAGGACTACGCCAAGCTGGTTTTACACAACCCATTTTAATTTTAGGCCTCAGCCGCGTTGAAGATGCCGCACTTCTAGCAGAAAATAAGATTACTGCGAGTGTCGACTCAGTAGAGTGGCTAACAGAAGCCGCTCAGTATTTAAACGATATACCGTTAAAAGTGCATATTGCCGTGGACTCTGGAATGGGACGTATCGGTGTGGTCAACGAGGAAGAATTAGCAGCGGTCGAAGCCGTGCTACAAAATGGCCCGTTTGAATTCGAAGGCATTTTCACGCATTTTGCGACTGCCGATGAAGCAGATACGACACAGTTGACCAAACAAATCGAGAAGTTCCACCGTCTTGTCGATGAATTAAGCGTCAAACCAGCACATGTGCATTACTCGAACTCCGCTTATGCGCTTTGGCATGGAGCAGGAGATAGTGCCATTGTTCGATATGGGATTGGAATTTACGGAATTAATCCTTCCAATGGAGACTTAGCGCTGAAAGACGAGTCATCCTTAACGCCAGCGCTTCGTTGGGAAACGGAAATGGTGAAAGTGAAGAAGCTGGAAGCAGGAGATACGGTGAGCTACGGTGCGACCTATACAGCAGAGGAAGAGCAATGGGTAGCGACACTTCCAGTTGGTTATGCGGATGGATTTATCCGTGCCTACAATAAAGGGGATGTCTTAGTGGACGGCGTTCGTTGTCCAATTGTTGGACGTATCTGCATGGATCAGTGCATGATTCGCTTACCGCATGAATTTCCAGTAGGCACAACGGTGACGCTCCTTGGGAAAGATGGAGACGAAGAAATTACCGCTATTGAATTAGCGAAGCGTTCAGCAACGATTGCTTACGAAGTGCTTTGCATCATCTCAGATCGCGTGAAACGGGTGTATATCAATGAGTGATAAGATTGTAAGAGGCGATGTGTATCTTGCGGACTTATCGCCGGTTGTTGGAAGTGAGCAAGGAGGAAAACGTCCTGTCCTTATCGTGCAAAATGATGTAGGAAATCACTTTAGTACAACGGTCATTGTAGCGGCGATTACTGCCAAACATACAAAGGCCAATATTCCAACGCATATTGAAATCAAAAAAGACCAATTCGGGTTCGAACGCGACTCTGTCGTCTTACTCGAGCAATTACGGACGATTGATAAAGTCCGTATTCTTGAAAAGATTACGACCGTCGATAGTGACTTTATGAAAATTATTGATGCAGGACTCAAAGTGAGTCTTGGATTAGAATAAAAATAGTCCTCTAAAAATTTAGAGGACTGTTTTTGTTTTTAACGGAGAATTTCTCGAGAAAATTCCCTTGATTTACCATGGGGATGGTAGTATACTGGTTAAGTACCTTAAGTACAAATGCCTCCTTAGCTCAGTTGGTAGAGCAGTAGACTCTTAATCTATGGGTCACAGGTTCGAGCCCTGTAGGGGGCATATATTATACGCAAAAAGCCTTGGTTTTCCAAGGCTTTTTTGCTTGTCTATAACTAATTTGCCCCACAGTTTTTTATGAGCAATCTTTCCAGACATCTCTAATTTGATTAAATTCTTCAAAAATTTTCTCTTCTAAGATGTGTCCATACACTTCTACTAGTATTGAAATATCTCTATGACCTAAAATCTTTGCAATAACTCCAAGGTCAAATTCTTTGTGCCATTTGAAGCCAATAGGATGTAAAGTCTTAAAGAAATGCTGTTATCTTTAAGAAGAAGCAGAAAAAGAAGTAAGGAACTTTTCATAATAATGGCCGTAGCAAATCTTTGCATTTTTGCCTTATCTTTTTTAACATAGTACTATTAAAAAAGAAGAGGTGAAAATCATGGAAACATATACACTTGCAAATGGGGTTGCTATTCCTAAAATTGGTTTTGGAACTTGGCAAATTGCTGAAGGTGAAGAGGCCTATAACAGCGTTAGCTTCGCACTTAAGGCGGGTTACACACATATTGATACCGCACAAATTTACGGTAACGAGGTTTCTGTAGGTAAGGCGATTGCTGATAGTAATGTGGCACGTGAGGATATTTTCCTAACTACCAAACTTTGGAATGATAAACACGATTACGAGTTGGCTAAGACTTCAATCGATGAGTCTCTTGAAAGACTCGGTGTGGATTATTTGGATCTTTTGCTTATCCATTGGCCTAATCCAAAGGCGCTTCGTGAGAATGATGCTTGGAAGGCTGGCAATGCGGGTGCATGGAAGGCGATGGAAGAAGCTTACAAAGAAGGTAAGGTACGTGCTATCGGTGTGTCTAACTTTATGCAACATCACCTAGAAGCTCTTATGGAAACAGCTGAAATTGTTCCACATGTCAATCAAATCCTCTTGGCTCCAGGTTGTGACCAAGAAGACTTAGTTGCCTATTGCCAAGAGCGCGATATCCTTCTTGAAGCCTATAGTCCACTAGGTACAGGTGGCATTTTTGGAAATGAAGATGTTGCAGCAGTGGCTGAACGTAACTGTAAATCTGTGGCACAAGTTGCTCTTCGTTGGAGCCTTCAAAAAGGTTTCTTGCCACTACCTAAGTCTGTGACACCTAAAAATATAAAAGCTAACTTGGATATCTTCGACTTCGACTTATCAGAGGAAGATATGGCAGTCTTGGATAAGATTCAAGGCATCAAAACTCAGGATAATCCTGACACAGTTAATTTTTAGTAGGATTTTAAGCAACTCGTCAGGGTTGCTTTTTAGCATGTGGTTTAAAGACCATCGTAAGAATGCTTACTGGCGGGCTCATGGGCTACTTCCTCTTTGTATTTACACAAAGTTATTGACACTATCCTCTGCAAAAATATAAACATTTTATTCTATTTTGTACAGATAATAATAACAAATGACCATATTCCTTGCCTGTTAACAATCATTTTGATACTCTACAACCGGAGGTAAATATGACAAAATAATTGGAGGTGAATATTATAAAACAAAAAATTAATCGAATTGTAGGTTCCATTGGTGCCTTTATTGGAATTGTAGTATTTATTGCCTACATTCCTCAAATTATCGCCAATTTACAAGGAAATAAAGCTCAACCATTTCAACCTTTAGTAGCTGCTGTATCTTGCTTAATCTGGGTTATTTATGGATGGACAAAAGAACCTAAAAAGGATTGGGTACTAATCATTCCAAATTCAGCTGGTGTTATTTTAGGTGGAATCACTTTTTTGACTTCACTTTAACAAATCTAATAGTATGTATAAAAAGCTGAGATGAGTTTGGTACTGCACTCATAAAATGAGACACAAGAAAACACTCCTGTTGAATTCTGGTGGCTCTTTGTCAAATAGTGTTGATGAAGAATTTTAGGAAGGGATTAAGTAACTAATTGTTGCTTAATTCCTTTTTGTTTTGGGTTTAGGCGCTTTTAATATAATGGATGTTGGCCTTTTTGTATACACTAAAATAGGGTTGGTGGAAAATTTCCATCAACCCTAAAAATTATAGAACCAAATAAAGTTTATTCTCACATTTGTTTTTCTCTAATCATACCCACTCGATTTTCGTCAATATAGCAAAAATGATGCTTACGATAGAGCTTATCTGCAGGAACTTTAGCTAGTAAAGTGATAAAACTACTCTCATGTGTGTTTTCATCAAACCACTGATCAATCATTTCCATTATTTTATTTGCGATACCGCGTCTTTGGAACTTTTTATCTACCATAATATCGGATACGACAAAAGTGACACCACCATCGCAACAATTCTTCCTAGACCAATGAGTTCATCATCTTCATAAACAGAAACTAAGAAAAGAGTTCCTTCAAGTGCCTTTTTCACTTCAGAAAGAGGTTTAGTGCTGTTCATTCCAGCATTTACTCTTAATTGATTATAAGCTTCAACGCTAGGGATTTTATGAGTAAATTCCATAAAACGATTCCTCCAATAACTTTTTGTTCTTTATTGTTGCAATCACAACTCTTCGTAATCAGGATGGTCTTTGATATAGATTGCGGCGTAAATGGCATCTACTAAAACGGCTGGGAAAGCGAAGGCCATTAAAGCGCCAGAGAAAAAGCCGAAAATCATTTGTATGTAGTCTGTAATCACGGCAATGACCAATAGAATAAAGCCCAGGACTTTAGCAATATTGAAAAGAAGTTCTTTCTTCTTACTTTTCACCTCATACGTTTCCCATCGATTGATTTTCCAAATTTTTCCTTGATTTTGAGGAAGGTAATACCATGCGTAAATGATGGTCATTACTATAAATAGAAGTACTATTGGAATGACATAAAATAGCGTCAACTTGGACTCGTATAGCTTTAACGCGCTGAAGGGTGTTTTATCATCGGTAACCATCAGTAGGAAGATAAAGGTAAAGGTGAGTGTAACGGTCCAAACGACTAAGGCCACTAGAATATAAGTTAGAGACTTAAAGCGATTGATTAAAGGCGTAAAGAGTCCAAAGAGAGCACTGACGATATTTATCACTGTCGCACTCAAGAATAGGACCTTAATTATCCCTATTGGGTCATTATACCCTGCAACAAAATATAGAAACACAGTAAATGGAAGCATAAGCCAAGGGAAGAATTTAATGTACCCTAGACTCACTTCATTTGTGATTAAAGGACCATGGTACCGGTCGACCGTTTGATTGACTCTCCGTTTTTTTGATTTCTTTTGTTTTCCAGAACCAGGAGCTGTCTCTGGAGATTCTTTCTTTTTCAGTGAAAACTTCAGCATTCTTTTTCCTTTCAATAGCTTAGATAAATGTATTTCTACTATACCATAAAGCGGGGGACGCAGATAGATTTTGGCTACTTTCAAACAATTGATACAAAAAAAGAAGACCCAATGGATCTTCTTCGTATTGAAAGATAGTTTTATTGTTGAGCGCTAGGAAATTTACACTAACTTTCTTAAGCGGTCGATGCGCTCGTGGATTGTTTCTACATTTAAATTCCCCTGTTGATATTCGCAAAGGAACTCCTTCGATAATCGGTTTATAATTAAAAAATAATCTAATTTCCTCAAAATATAAATCTTTTAGCAATGCTTGTCAAGAACACCAATTTATTGCAGGAGAATCTGATAAACGTTATAATCATATTGAAGAATGTTCATTGAGGGCAGAAAGGTTCCTGCCGCACCTCAAAGAGAGGTACCTGAGATGACGAGGTTACTGAACGTCCAATGAATATAAGTAAAGGCAACTCATTCGAGTTGCCTTGTTTTTTTGTTTATTTACGATTTAACCTAGATGAAAATTCTCTCGGAATTCGGGATTGCCTTCCCATTCTTCTTTAGTGAAGTCACCAGTTAGAGTATGTTCTTCTGAAAATACGAGAACACGTTGGATAACCTCTTGAATTTGTTCGTAATGGTGAGAGGAAATAATCATCGTTTTTCCTGCTGCTTTTAACTCTTGTAGTAATTCCGCGATGAGGCGTTGGTATTTCGGTGAGAGGCCGTTAAATGGCTCATCAAACAATAATACGCTTGGATTCATCGTGAGCACACTAGCTATCGCCACGATTTTCTTTTCCCCGCCAGAAAGGTGATAGGGAATACGTTCTCTTAGGTGTTCTATTTCTAAAAGCTCTAGTGTATCATTCACCCGCTTGTTGATTTCTTCTTCGGGTAATCCGAGTTGACGTGGACCAAAGGCAAGCTCTTCAGCAACCGTCGTATTGAATAATTGGATATCGCTGTTTTGGAAAATCAAACCGACTTGTTGGTATAAATGGCCGGCGTTA
Organism: Granulicatella sp. 20925_1_28; assembly: GCF_041433575.1. Taxonomy (NCBI): domain Bacteria; kingdom Bacillati; phylum Bacillota; class Bacilli; order Lactobacillales; family Carnobacteriaceae; genus Granulicatella; species Granulicatella sp. 20925_1_28. Next base: position 119,650 of record NZ_JAPWBS010000002.1, on the reverse strand, counting down.
CTTGGGTCTTTTAAGAAGTCTGCGTCCACCATCCAATCGTTAAATTGATATTGTCCCGAAGAGAGCGGCAGTAGGCCTACCAAAATTTTAAAGAGTGTTGATTTCCCGGCTCCATTCGGTCCCATCAAAGCGACGGTTTCGCCTTTATCAATCTGAAGGTTAATGTCGTGGATTCCAATATCTTCACTGTAGTGATAATTTCCATCGTGAATTGTAATCATAAGCTTTCCTTTCTAGCGTAGCACGGTTGTTACGGCAACCAGCACGATTAATTCGAGTAATAATAAGACGTCCTCTTTCTTCCAGTGGAAAGGGGCTTTTTGTTTAACGTCCATTCCGTAGCCTCGAAGCGTCATGGCCTCGTAGACTTCTTTCGTATGGTTTTTCGATGATAAATACAAGAGTCCAAGAATTGATCCAAATAACCCTAGATTGACCTTTTGCCCGATGGTTCGCAGTTGAACACATTCGATTTGTTGCTGTAGGTGTTTTCCAAGGATATACGTGTATTTCATCGCGAGTTCAATGGTTTGAATCATCGTTTTTGGAAAATGCAACTGGCGAAGTGCCTCAACGAGTTGAACACTTGTCGTTGTTGCTAAGAAAAGCGACAGGTTTAAGACAAGGATTCCTGTACGACCAAGGAAGATGCTACTATTTTGGAAGCCTCTTAAAAGAATACTTGGTAAGAGCACAATCGCCGTGAAAATGAGTACACGCGTGAGGACCTTCCAAAGACGGAGGAGTGCTTCACCTGGAAGAAAGGCGATATGGGCTAATAGGAAAATCGCCAAAATCCAAAGTTGGATGGTGGAGTGGCTGAGTGTGATCAGAATGGCTAAGCACACAAAGTAAACGAGCCGCATCCAAGACGAAGATTTCGCCTTAAATGCGGGTGTCGTTTGTTTCATTTTGCCGAGTAGACGGCGCAATGAGTTGATATTCATTTGTAAATATTGATGGCTTTTTGAAGAGGCAGCGAGTGCTTCTTCGGTTTGTAGCCAGTCAGGTAGTTTACGCATGAGATGCTTTTGCTCCATTCATTGTTCGAATCATTTTTCCTAAAATATAGAAAACTAATAATGCAGTAATGGCTGATAAAATATAACCAACTGCGATATTTGTGCCAGGGATTGTGTAGTCACTGAAAAGAGCTTCGAATGAAAATCCATTCTCGATTCCTGCTGGAACACTATTCATCATTTCAGCAAGTTCATCTGCTGACCATTCTCCAAAGGCTGTTCCTTCTGCTAATAATCCGAGTGGGCTTAAAACGACTAAAGCGATTAAGAGATAGCGGATTTTCTTTACAAAAGAAGTCGTGTTCACTGAAGTAGGTGTGTACAATTCTTGTGGTGCCACTTGTTTCACGAAACGATAAATGACATAAGTGAAGAAAACTTCAACAGCACCGGCAATCGTTAAGTGAGTCAGCATCATGGCTGGAATCGTAACCGCTAATCCATAAGGGTTATAGAGAGGTTCGCCTCCTTGAGTGGCAATGATTGGTTGAATTCCAAGTTCAATGGCTGTTAAGAAAGCAGCCACATTAATTCCTACGTAAGAACCAACGAGAACTCCGGCTGTTTCATGGTTTTGTTTACGGAAGAAATTATAAACGGCGTATCCAACAAATGGCATTGCGATTGCCATGTTGAAGATATTTGCGCCAAGTACAAGAATTCCTCCATCTCCAAATAGAAGAGCTTGTAAGAGGAGGGCGACGGTCAGAGCCAGACTCGCGGCATATGGCCCGATTAAGATTGAAAGTAACACGCCACCGACAGCGTGAGCAGTAGTGCCACCAGGGATTGGCACATTAAACATCATTAATAAGAAAGAAAGAGAAGCCGCAATCCCAAGCATTGGTGCTAGTTCTTTGTTTTCCTTTAATTGTGCTTTTACTTTTGTAATGGATAGACCTACAACGGGTGCAGCAGCAACTGCTAAAACAGCACATGATGCGGGGCTCAAGTAATTATCTGGTATATGCATAACAAATTCTCCGTCCATATTTTTCTAAGTTGTTAACAGAATATCACAACTGAAAAAATGAGTTCGTTGCAAAATAAGTTTAACAAATGTTACTGATAGATGTTGAGTCACTTTCTTAGAATTCCTATGGTGAGAGTCGTATACTATAGATAGAACTGTTAAGGAGGATTTGCAAATGGAATTTATTAAAGAAGAAAAAGCGTTTAGACATTACAATGCAGCTGGAGAAATGGATGCTGAAATCACATATATCCCTAAAGGAGAAGGAGTGATTGATGCGAACCATACATTTGTGGATCCAAGCCTACGCGGACAAGGAGTAGCGCGCCAATTAGTGGACAAGTTAGCAGACTTTGCTAGAGATGATAACTTAAAGATTCATGCAACATGTCCTTATGTCGTTGCTTTATTCGAAAAAAGTACTGAATACGATGATGTAAAAATATAAAAAAAGTGTTAATTCATATAAATAATTATTTAAATTCACAACTTATTCATAAATGAGCACTATAATTTAGCCATACCCAATAAAACACCTAAGGTTTACTTCTCCCAAGTAAAAAAATGAACTCCCAACATTTTTTTATTAGTAAACCCTCCTAACCTTTTCCCGCTGTTCCCAAACAGCGGGTTTTTTTGTTTTGGAAAAAGGGGTATTTATGATAGTATGGACAAAGACCAATAGAAAAGGAGACGCTCATGAATCAAAATCACTATTATACAAATCAACCGAATAGTAAGAGCCAAGAAAAACATTTTAGCTATGTTTTAAAGGGATTCACATTCCAGTTTGCTAGTGATAATGGAGTGTTCTCGAAAAACACGATTGACTTTGGAAGCCAATTGCTGATTGAATCGTATGAGGTGCCAACCCATCTTACACAAGGAAAACTCCTAGATGTCGGTTGCGGTTATGGTCCAATGGGATTGTCCTATGCAAAGGCAAATCCTGAGATGTCTGTGGAAATGGTCGATGTCAATGAACGTGCCATGGATTTAGCAAAACGGAATGCCGAAGCGAATGGAATTCAGAACGTAACGATTCACGAAAGCAATACGTATGACAATGTCCACGCGAAGGATTATTCAGTGATTATTAGTAATCCACCGATTCGTGCCGGGAAAGAAGTCGTGCATCGCATTTTAAAAGAGGCTTACGACCACTTAGTAGAAGAAGGGCAACTCGTCATCGTGATTCAGAAAAAACAAGGGGCTCCGAGTGCGCAAAAGAAAATGCAAGAGGTTTTTGGGAATGTAGAACGCATTGCACTCGATAAAGGGTATTGGATCCTTGTGAGTACAAAAGAAAAAGGGGAATAAAAATGGAAAAGATTGAAGAAAGAAGAAATCAAAAAACACCAAAGCAGCCAAAGAAGAAATTTAACTGGCGCATTTTCCTAGCAACGATTTTATTTATTATTGCTGGGGTCTTATTTGCGGCAGGTCCAATTCGTACGTTCTTGCTTTCTCGTTTGCAAAGTCAACAAATTGAAGCTGCTTCAAACATTACTTTAGCTGAAGTAAAAGCCAACGAGGGGGAGGAAGCAGAGTTTGATTTTTCGAAGGTTGAAGCGATTGATTTAGATAAAGTGTTAAAAGCGAATTTCGATAAAGGAAAATTCTTAACGCTTGGACAAATCGCAATCCCAAGTGTGAAGTTAAACTTACCAATCTATAAAGGATTGGCAAACGAAGTGTTACTATCAGGTGCCGGAACGATGAAACCTACTCAAAAGATGGGTGAAGGAAACTACGCTCTTGCCAGCCATAATTACTTTGGCGACATGACACTGTTATTCTCACCACTTGTGAACCTTAAAGTTGGCGAGAAGATTTATACGACGGATTTAGAATATGTTTATGAATATGAAACAACTTCTGTCGAATTGATTGAACCTACAAGAGTAGAAGTGATTAACGACCAACCTGGCGTGACAGAGATTACGCTCATTACTTGCGATGACTATAATGCGTCAAACCGTTATTGCATCAAAGGAAAATTTGTATCGAAGACTCCAGTTGGAGAAGTCAGTGATACTGTGAAGCAAGCCTTCAACTTAAACTTTAATACGATTAAATAACAGAAAATCCCAATCACTAAAGCGGTGATTGGGATTGTTATTTAGAATTGATAAGGTTCTACGTGAATATCGATAAACGAAATAGCGAATTCATCATAAAGTTCTCTTTCAATAAATTCAGTGATTTGATGACTCTTATAGACGGATAGGTCTTTATCCATACAAACGGTTAAGTCGATATACACATTTGATCCGTATCGACGCGCTTTAATTTCACGAATATCTTTTACCTCGGGATGACGTAAGATAACGGGGATATAATTATCCAATTCCGTTTGGTCGAAACCATCTGTCAGTTGAAACGCACTTTCGATAAACACTTCGACTGCCGTGCGGATGATTAGAAGACCAACCACAAAGGCCATGATATTATCGAGCCAGTGTAATCCAAGAGCGGCAAATAAAACTGCGATTGCAGTCAAGAAACTGGTCATCGCATCGCTTAAGTTATCTTTCGCGGTTGCCTTTAGCCCTAGTGACTGGATGCGTGCTGCTAGATTCTTATTATAGAAGTACACGCCAATCATAATCACCCCTGAGAAAAATCCAACGATAGAAGAAATGAGTGATGGAGCCTCCGTTACTGGATTAAGAAATGCTTGGAAGGCGTTTCTGACGACTTCAATCCCGATAAAGAACATGATAAATGAAGTCGCAAGGCTGGCGATAGTTTCGAATTTCAAGTGACCGTAGGGGTGGTTTTCATCACTTGGCTTTTGCGATACGCGTAATCCTACAAGTACAAGAACGGATGAAATCACGTCTGTGAAGTTGTTCCATCCATCGGCAAAGAGCGCTTCTGAGTTGAAGAGTTTCCCGACAATCAGTTTTGCTGCGGATAAAAAGATGTATGTGCCGATACTTAAGATGGCGCCACGCTCGGCTTGCTTGAGGCGCTCCGTTGCAGATAATGGCAAAGTTGTCATCTCCTAAAATAAAATTCGTTTATTATAGTAATGCTTTTGAAAAGGGGGTGCAACAGATAAAGTATACCTAAAAACTCGGTGGATAGTGTGCTTAAATCAATTCTTGGTCATCCTTACGGATGGTTATTATCATTACCATAATAGGATATCGGCGCAAGCCTTGGTCTTGCGCCTTTCAAGCCTCAAAGTGGGAGTAGGAAGCAAGCCACCACTCCCACTAGTTCGCATTGAATATCATTCCCTATTATGGTGATGATAAAATCCGTAAGGGCCAAGAATTGATTTACTACGTATTCGCCTTCGTGAAATGGAGAGGTGCAGAGAGTTCATGTGTGCTCCTCACCTTTTATATAGGTTATATCTTTGAGAGAAAAGGGTGCAGGGAGAAAGTGGAGTTTGCTGTAAACTCTCCTATATTTTTAATCAGAAACAATAGACGGAGTTTGGTGGATTTGTTATAATCTTCTTATTGAACGAGAAAGAGAGTGGTATTATGGCAACAGCATTGATCGTATATGCTAGTTTAACAGGAAATACAGAAGAGATTGCAGATATTTTAGCAGAAGCATTAGAAGAGCGTGGCGTGGAAGTGGACATGAAAGAATGTACTTCAGCGCAAGCAAGCGAATTCCATAATTATGATATTAATGTTGTCGCAACTTATACTTACGGAACAGATGGCGACTTACCTGATGAAATCGTCGACTTCTATGAAGAATTAGAGGAAGAGGATTTAACAGGAAAAGTCTACGGAGCGCTTGGTTCAGGAGATACTTTCTACGATAAGTTCTGCCAATCAGTATTAGATTTTGATGCGCAATTTGCAAAAACAGGTGCCAAAAAAGGTGCTGAAAATGTCTTAGTAGACTTAAACGCTGAAGCAGAAGATATCGAACATATCCAAGCTTTCGCGCAAAGTCTTGTTGACGCTTTAGCATAATGATAAATGTTAGCTACCTTAGACCATTTGTTTAGGGTAGCTTTTTTATTGGAGGAAAAGGATGTATTATACCGTACAACAAACTGCAGAGAATTTGGAAATCGACTTAGGTTATCTCATGCATTTAATCCAAACAAAACAAGTGAAGACGGTGGAAGTGGATGGCGAGTTACTGTTAAACAGTGCGCAGTTCGACTTCTTCTTAAAACAACGCGAGCGTCTTTTGGAGGAGTATCAAAAATATTTAGATGAACCAATTCCTGAAGACATCGATATTAAGGATGAAGACTAGAAGCCATTAAAATAAAACAAAAAGAAAACTCTGAAGCCGAGACTTCAGAGTTTATTTTTTTGGTCAATTGGAAATTAATTAGTTTTCTTTGATATCATAGCGTAGTTTCGTAATGAGCACGATTAATATCAGGATATTGTTTGAAAAATAACAGCATTTCTATGAAAATGAAAATACACACTGAAAAAACAATTTTTTTTTGAAAAAAAGTAGTTGACATTAAAGACAAATGAGTTCATAATGAACACATCACTAGAAAAGGAGTTAAGAACATGGCACACTTATGTATCGTATTAGAATTGAATACGCGTTGGCAAAGCCACTAGATACAGGTTGTTCTTAACGTACTTTTGTACATATAGATACAACCTTCATTGACGTGAACTTGTATCTATGTGGATTTCAATTATAAAGCAAACTCGACCACGTAGATCTATAGACTAGAGCTGACGTGGTCTTTCTATTTGTATGAGAGACTCGTAGTAACATACGTAGTCTCTTTTTTAATTGAGTTTGCGAACAACTATTTAATTTTTGGAGGAATTCATCATGAAAAAGAACAAAAGCATTTATTTATTCGGAGCATTATTAGTATTAGTAGTCATTGGAGCATTATTCTTCAATCAATCAGGAGATAAAAATAAAGAAACAAACGCAACTAACACAGCGTCTACGCAAACAGAAACTGTTAAAATTGGGGTATTACAATTACTTAGCCATCCAGCCTTAGATGCCATTTATAAAGGATTACAAGACGAATTGAAGAACGAAGGATATGAAGTTGGTAAAAACTTAGAAATCGACCTTCAAAACGCACAAGGCGACCAAAGTAACTTAGCAAGCATGTCTGAAAAATTAGTTTCAGGCGGAAACAACATTTTAGTAGGGATTACAACTCCTGCAACATTAGCGTTAGCGAACAATACAAAAGAAACACCAATTATCATGGGTGGGATTACTTATCCAGTTGAAGCTGGTTTAATCGCAAGTGAATCAAAACCAGGAAACAACATTACTGGTGTTAGTGACCGTACACCAATCAAACAACAATTAGAAATCATGAAACAAGTTCTTCCTAACATGAAGAAAGTCGGCATTCTTTACACTTCAAGCGAAGACAACTCTGTAAAACAAGCCGAAGAAGCTGAAAAATACGCTAAAGAATTAGGTTTAGAAGTTAAAGTATCGACGATTGCAAACACAAACGACATTCAACAAGTAACTGAAAGCTTAGCAAGCCAAGTAGATGCCATCTTCGTTCCAATCGATAACACAATTGCAAGTGCAATGGCAACAGTGGTTCAAGTAACAGATGCAGTTAAAGTGCCAGTATTCCCTTCAGCTGATACAATGGTTGCTGACGGTGGAGTATTAGGTGTAGGTGTTGACCAATACCAAATCGGTGTAGAAACAGCTAAAGTAGTTGTAAAAGTTCTAAAAGGTGCAAACCCAGCCGATACACCAATCACATTAGCAAACAAAGGTGTTGTTTATGTCAACGAAGAAAAAGCGAAAAAATTAGGCATTACAATTCCAGAAAGTATCTTAAAAGATGCACAAAAAGTAACACCAACAAATAAATAAGATAGTTTAGAAACGTTGATATGATAACAACTCTAAGAGGTGGTGATTCATACACAATATGACTTAAACGTCATATTGATCGTTTCAGAGGAGGATTTTTTTCGAAATGGATTTAGTAATTTCTTCGATTTCTCAAGGGATATTATGGGGCGTATTATCTCTCGGGTTATTCATTAGTTTTCGAATTTTAAATATTGCAGATATGACGACTGAAGGGAGCTTTCCTCTTGGGGCTGCGACTTGTGTCATTTTGATTCAACAAGGGGTGAACCCATTCTTAGCAACGCTTGTGGCGATGATTGCCGGTGCGCTTGCTGGTGGAGTGACAGCGTTTCTTATGACTGTTTGTAAAATTCCAAGTTTATTAGCAGGGATTTTAACAATGACGTCTCTTTTATCCATCAACTTACGTGTGATGGGGAAAGCGAATATTACACTTCTTGGACAAGATACGATTTTTAGTGTCTTTTCAAAACTAGGCTTACCAAAGTATTTTGACATTATCATTATGGGGCTTGTCGTGATTGGGATTTTAATCTTCTTGATGTATTGCTTCTTCAAAACAGAATTTGGACAAGCACTGATTGCGACAGGGGACAATGAAAAGATGGCACGCGCGCTTGGAATTAACACGCGTAAAATGACGGTATTTGGCTTGATGCTCTCAAACGCACTCATCGCCCTAGCCGGGGCAATTTTAGCGCAAAACAATGGATACGCAGACGTAAACTCAGGTCTTGGAACGATCGTTATTGCTCTAGCTGCGATTATTATCGGTGAAGTGATTTTCGCCGACGAATCATTCGTTGGACGTCTTGTCTGCATCCTTTACGGATCAATTATTTATCGTTTACTATTAATGCTTGTGTTATTACTCAATGTCTTCCAAGCAAATGACTTCAAACTTATCTCAGCAGCACTGATTGCATTCTGTTTAACAGTGCCACAAATAAAGAGCTGGATTCAGCAAAAAAGCACACGTCATAGAAAGGGGGAAAACTAAATGAGTATTGAGATTCAACACTTATCCAAAACATTTTTCCCTGGGACTTCACGTGAACATAAGGCGCTAAAAAACGTCAGCTTATCGATTCAAGAAGGGGACTTCATTACGATTGTCGGTGGGAATGGTGCTGGTAAATCGACTTTCCTAAACGCGATTGCGGGTAATTTTTCTTTAGACGAAGGAACAATCTCATTCGGAGGTCATCAAATCGAGCATACGGCGGATTTTGAACGTGCGGCCTACATCAGTCGTGTCTTCCAAGACCCAATGCAAGGAACGGCACCTCGTATGACAGTGGCTGAAAACTTAGCCTTGGCAAATCGCCGTGGGCAAAAACGAAGCCTATTTAAAACGTCGTCAAAAGAAGAGTTGCAACAATTCGAAGCCTTGCTAGCCCCTCTAGGACTTGGCTTAGAAGACCGTCTTCACACAGAAATCGGACTCTTATCAGGAGGTCAACGTCAAGCCATTTCACTCCTCATGGCAACGATGAACGCTCCACAACTATTACTATTAGACGAACATACAGCGGCGCTTGACCCGAAAACACAGCGCAAAATCATGAAGAAAACACAAGAAACCATCGAAGAAAAGAACTTAACCGCGCTTATGATTACACACAATTTATCAGACGCGATTCATTTTGGAAACCGCCTCATTGTGATGCATCGTGGCGAAATCGTCCGCGACTTTGCAAAAGAAGAAAAAGCGGCATTAACAGAGGAAGAATTATTCCGCTTAATGAATGCTCTTGATGAAGCAGATTTACAAGGTGAATAAAATAACGGAAGAAGTGAAAGAATTTTCATTTCTTCCTTTTTTTATGGACAGACTTTGTTATAATGGAAGAGAATAAATCGTAAAGGATGAGTGCAAGTGGAGTTTCTGAGCAACTTAAACCCAAGAAGATACCGTAAATCTGGTTATATCGCTATCGGCGCTTTGATTGGTGTCCTGGCAGGAAGTGCGGTTAGTTTATTTCGATATATGATTGGTTTTATTTTAGAACAAGTAGTAAATGTCTATTCGTTTTTAAGAGAACAACCGCAATGGATTCCGGTCTGGATTCTGTTTAGCCTTGTAATGGGCGTTATTTTAGGACAAATCGTCAAGAGCGATCCAGATATTAAAGGAAGTGGGATTCCACAAGTAGAATTACAACTTCAAGGAAAGATGGATATGAATTGGTTGTCTGTCTGCTGGAAGAAATTCGTCGGTGGAGCGATTTCCATTGGTTCAGGACTATTGCTTGGACGAGAAGGCCCATCCATCCAGTTGGGTGCTTCGGTAGGTCAAGGGGTAGCAGAGACCTTTAAGGCAAACCGTGTTCAGAAAAATGTGTTTATTTCTAGTGGTGCAGGTGCCGGACTAGCGGCGGCGTTTAATGCACCGATTGCAGGGCTTATGTTCGTACTAGAAGAAGTTCATCATACATTTAGTCCGCTTGTTGCTGTCACAACTTTAACAGCGGCAATTATTTCAAATTTTATTTCATTAAATGTATTTGGAATCCATCCATCGTTAAATCTTGGAAATGACCAACGATTTCCGATGGAATATTATGGGTACGTTGTTTTGCTTGGCATCATCCTAGCGATTTTCGGACTAGCGTATCATCGTATCACATTAGCCTTGCCAAAGATTTACAAGACTCTCTTCCCAAAAGTGGCACCATATAATTACTGTATCATTGCCTTTATGTTGATTATTCCACTTGGTATGTGGAATCCGCATGTGTTAGGTGGTGGTGGCGAGTTAGTATTAGCACTCGTTAAGGAAAATCACACTGTTCAATTTTTAGTTGGCTTATTTGTGATTCGTTTTGTCTACTCAATGATTTCATACGGAACAGGACTTCCTGGTGGAATCTTCTTACCAATCCTTTCTCTTGGGGCGCTTCTTGGATTAGCCTACGCAGAATTCTTAATTGATTTCTTAGGTGTGGATCCAAGCGTACGTGTCAGCTTTGTGTTCTTCGCGATGGCGGGATACTTTGCAGCGATTGGGAAAGCCCCTCTAACAGCCTTACTACTTGTAACGGAAATGGTAGGTGGATTGAACCAATTAATGCCGCTTGGAATTTGTACATTAGTGGCGTATATCGTGGCTGACTTCTTGAAGATGGATCCAATCTATGAAGTGTTAGCAGAACGTTTAGATAAAGAACATTCAACGGAAACAAAAGGAGAGCGTACAACCTTCGAAGTGCCCGTAATGGTGGATAGTCCACTAGTTGAAAAAGCGATTCGCGATATTCAGTGGCCGCAAGAAATTATCATTGCGACCGTGCGACGTGGCGCCAAGGAAATTATTGCTCGCGGGGATACGGTTATTCGTAGTGGCGACATTCTAATTGTAGTCTGTGATGAAGGAATAGTTGGAAAGATGACGGAAGAGATGACGCATCTAGTGACAGCTCCCTAGAGTTCTTTCACAATAAATGGTATACTGAGAAAACAAAGAGGTGATATTGATGAGCGGACAAAAAAATGAATTAAAGAAAAATCTTAATCGATACGTAAGAAGGAATCAAACATGGGTGTTTATCTTCCTAACAGGTTTGATTCTATTTATGGCGGTATTCATTTATCGTAGTTTCGCACAATCAACGAAAAAGCCTGCGGAAAGTCGACAAGAGCAGATTATTAAGATGCAAGAACAAATCGATGAACAAGAGGAACGAATTAAGCAATTGGAAGAACAAATCAAACAGTTGCAATTGTTTTTGTAGAGTAGTGGAATGTTCGAAGTGAAGTGAGTGTTCTTCAAGATAAAGGGAGTACGGTACTTCAATTTGAACCGCTTCAATGCTTGGATGTTTTCCAAAGGTCGCAATAATATTGCCACCTGAAAAAGGAGTGTCTACTCGAGTGGATAAGCCTTCTTCGTGGAAGAGAGTTTGGAGTTGCTCCAGAAGCTCTTCGCTAATGGTTTGTTTCCTACGCGTCCCGATAATAATGTCGCTTGTCCTAAAAAGCGTATCATCATAACTATGCAAATCGACTAGCAGTACTCTTTCATGTCGTTCTAATTTTTCGTTCAGTAATTTTTCTAAGTGAAGGTAGTAAGGCACATAATACCGCTCCAACCAGTCGACTTGTTTTTGCTTAGACGGATAGTTGTTAAATAGCAGACTTCCCTTTTCATCTATTCTTGGAATAATGGGCTGTGTCGCTTTTCCTGTGCGTGGTTTAAAACGATTCACATCTACAATATATCGAGAAACAGTGGCTACTAGAATCGTCTCCAAAAGCGGGGCCACAAGTTCTGGAAGAGCCCAGTCCGTATGCTCGCGCTTAGCTGCCAGATTACAAAGCGAGTCAATGTCTTGTGGAATGTCAGTCCCACTATGAGGAATAGAAATCACAAGAGGAGAATTCGTTTGTTTATGAATGACTTGCACCGAGGCACCTTCTTTCGTTTTTCAATATTCCTAGTATAGCAAACGAACCGGAGATTGTGTATAATGGATACTATCGAAAAGGAGTGACTTTTATGGCTGAAATTAAATTAGTACCAAGAAGTGAAGTAGATCCTTCTATTACATGGGATATGACTTTACTTTATCCAAGCGACGAAGCATTTTATGCAGAGTTGGACAACTTAAAGAAAGAAATGAAAGCTTTCAAAGAAAAATACGAAAACAAATTAGGCGATTTAGAAGTATTAGATGAAGCGATTCGCAGATACGAAGCGATTGAATTAGCAGTGTATCGCGCTTCTCATTATGCGGAATTACCAATGACGGTAGACCGTTTAAATCCGAAAGTGGTTGAAAATGCCACAGCATTCGAAGCTGTTAGCGTATCGTATGCTGAAAACATGAGCTTTGTGATGACAGAATTGATTTCATTAGACGAAGCCTTCTTAAACCAATTCGTAGCAGAGAAGAGACCAGACTTAGCATATTTTGTTGAAAAAGTGATTCGTCAAAAGAAACATACGCTTTCTAAAGATGCAGAACAAGTGCTATCAAACTTAAGCAGCTTACCAAGTTTCTATCAATTATATGAAGTAACAAAACACGAAGATATGCAATTCGAGTCATTTGAAGCAAACGGAAAGACGCTTGAAAACAGCTTCGTATTATACGAAAACTTACATGAAATGGATCCTGATAAAGAAGTCCGTCGCGCTGCGGCTAAGAGCTTCTACAAAACATTGAATGCCTATAAAAATACAGTTGCGAATGAATATATTTCTCAATTGAAGAAAGAAAAAATGATGGCAACAATGCGTGGATACGACAGTGTCATTGACTACTTATTAGACGAACAAGATGGAGACCGTGAATTATACGACCGTCAAATTCGTATGCTCATGACAGATTTAGCTCCTCATATGCAACGCTATATCAAATTATTAGCGAAAGAGCACGGCATTTCTGATATGCAATTCATGGATGCAAAAATCAACTTGGACCCAGAATTCGAAGTGGATATGACGATTGAAGAATCTCGCGAGTACTTGAAGAAAGCTTTAGGCATTCTTGGAGAAGACTACAAAGCGATGATTGATGAAAGTTATGACAAACGCTGGACTGACTTCCCACAAAACATTGGTAAGAGTACGGGTGGATTCTGTGCGACTGTTCCTAACGTTGCTGGATTTATCTTATTATCATGGACTGGTAAAATGAACGAAGTATTCGTGTTAGCGCACGAATTAGGGCATGCATACCACTTCATGTCAACAGGAAAAAATCAATCGATTTTAAACAATGAATGTTCATTATACTTCGTTGAAGCTCCTTCAACATGTAATGAAGTCATCGTTTCAAACTACTTATTAAAGACAAGTACAGATGCTCGTTTCAAACGTTGGGTCATCAGTAATATGATTAGCCGTACATACTTCCACAACATGGTAACGCACTATATGGAAGCTGTATACCAAGATCGTATTTACAAGATGATTGATAATAACGAAATGTTGAACGCGGATGTATTATCAAATGTGAAAAAAGAAGTGATGCAAGAATTCTTCGGCGATAGCCTTGTTGTAAACGAAGGGGCAGAGTTAACATGGATGCGTCAACCTCACTATTACATGGGATTATATCCATATACGTATTCAGCAGGTCTAACAATTGGGACTGCGATTGCCAACCAAATCGAAGAAAATCCTGAACACGCAAAAGTGTGGTTAGATACATTATCTAAAGGTGGAAGCATGTCTGCCAAAGATTTAGCGATTCATGCGGGTTGCGATGTTTCAACAGATGAACCATTGAAACAAGCGATTGCTTACGTTGGACATTTAGTAGACCAATTAGAAAGCTTAACAGCAGAATTAAAAGCATAATCATAATAAACAAAAACGCGCTACAATCGTAGCGCGTTTTTGTGTTGTGACTATGAATCAAAAGGCGGTGAAAATATGTATTAGAATCATTACGTAGTTGCAATGATTGCAAAATGTTCAATAAAATTCACTTATTTTCCCCTAACCTTAATCATCTACCAAAGAATTTCGCATTGAGCGCCCACCGTATCTTGGAATGAATCGACAGGAGCTTGATTGGTTACGATATAATCAATCGCGTTGTAATTCGATAGTTTAAAGTAATGACTCGTATTGAATTTCGAGTGGTCTGCCATTAAGACGGCCACATCTGAATTGGCTATCATCTGTTGCTTAAAGAGCGCCTGACTATGATTGGCCTCATAAGCAGCAAAACGGTCGAGACCTCTGCAACTCATAAAACAAATATCTGCATGGAAGTTATTGATAAAACTCGTTGCAAAGTCTCCCAAAGCCGAGTTTGTTCCATAACCGATATGTCCTCCGCAAAAGAATAGAGTAATATTTTCATAATTGTTCAATCTACGTGCGATTTCTATCCCGTTTGTAATGACACGTAAATTTTGAAGAGTTCCTAAGTGAGGTGCGAGCGCAGCACACGTAGATGAACTATCGATAAAAATCGATTGGTTATCTGTTAAGAAAGTGGAGGCCGTTTCCGCTATTTGTTGTTTTCCCTGAGTTTCTTCATGGCTTCTGCTATCGTAAGCGTATTCAATATTGTTTGTAGTAACAAGTCGAACTTCGCCATGAGATCGTATAATCTTTCCTTCTTTTTCCAGTTTAATCAGGTCACGCCTCAGTGTAGAGGTGGAGCAGTACATCAACGCTTCCAATTGGAAGGTAGAGATGATTTTCCTTTTCGCGAGAATGTCCATAATACGAGACATTCGCTCGAAGCATACCATAATAAAACCCCCTAGTTGAACGATTTTGAACATTTATGAACAAATTATAGCACAAATCCTGAAGGATGTTCAATAGCGCTTCCACATATTGTATCCGCTTTCTTTAATTGCTAAGATAGAAATCAGAAAGGGATGATACTATGACTTTTGATGAACAAGTAGTACGCGAACAAATTTGTGACGTGTGTCATAAAATGTGGCAACTAGGATGGGTTGCTGCTAATGACGGAAATGTTTCAGTTCGCATTGATGAGGATACCATCATCGCAACACCAACAGGTATCAGTAAGAGTTTTATCACTCCTGAAAAACTCGTTAAATTAAATATGAAAGGAGAAGTGATTGAAGCCAACGAAGGTTTCCGTCCTTCAAGCGAAATTAAAATGCATATTCGCTGCTATGAAGAACGCGACGATGTGAGAGCTGTTGTTCACGCTCATCCACCAATTGCAACTGGATTCACATTAGCACATATTCCATTAGATACTTATTCACTAATTGAAAGTGCGATTGTTATCGGTTCAATTCCAATTACACCATTCGGAGTTCCTTCAACAATGGAAGTTCCAGATGCGATTACACCATACTTACAAGAACACGACGTGATGTTACTTGAAAACCATGGTGCATTAACAGTGGGTAGTGATGTGATTACAGCATACTACAGAATGGAAACATTAGAACTCGTGGCTAAATCAACATTCCACGGAAGAATGTTATTACTAACAAAAGGCATTGAAGAAAAAGAAATCTCAAGAGAAAAATTAGAGCAAATGTTCAAGATGCGCGAAAACTACAAAGTAACAGGACGTCACCCAGGATACAAGAAATACAATCCAGACGGAACTGTTCGTGAAGTGTAGAAAAATAGGAGGAATAAAAATGATTCAACATCCACGTATTGGGATTCGCCCAACTATTGACGGTCGTCGCCAAGGAGTTCGCGAATCGTTAGAAGTTCAAACAATGAATATGGCGAAGAGTGTAGCTGCTTTAATCGAGTCTACATTGAAATATCCTGATGGCCAACCAGTTGAATGTGTAATTTCACCATCAACAATTGGTCGTGTACCAGAAGCAGCAGCGTCTCACGAATTGTTCAAGAAATCAAACGTGTGTGCAACAATCACTGTAACACCATGCTGGTGCTATGGTAGTGAAACAATGGATATGTCTCCTGATATTCCACATGCTATTTGGGGATTCAACGGAACTGAAAGACCAGGGGCTGTTTACTTAGCAGCAGTTCTTGCTTCTCACGCTCAAAAAGGAATTCCAGCATTCGGAATTTACGGTAAAGACGTAAAAGAAGCAACAGATACAGAAATTCCTGAAGACGTTAAAGAAAAAATCTTACGTTATGCAAGAGCAGCTCTTGCTACAGGTTTAATGAGAGATACAGCTTACTTATCAATGGGTAGTGTATCAATGGGTATCGGTGGTTCTATCGTAGATCCTAACTTCTTCCAAGAATACTTAGGAATGCGTAATGAATCAGTAGATATGACTGAATTCACTCGCCGTATCGATCGTGGTATTTACGATCACGAAGAATTCGAACGTGCGCTTAAATGGGTGAAAGAAAACGTTAAAGAAGGATTCGATCACAACCGTGAAGACCTTGTTTTAAGCCGTGAAGAAAAAGATAAACAATGGGAATTCGTGATTAAGATGTTCTTAATTGGACGTGACTTAATGATTGGTAACCCAAGACTTGCTGAACTTGGCTTCGAAGAAGAAGCAGTTGGTCACTACGCTCTTGTTGGTGGATTCCAAGGTCAACGTCAATGGACAGACCACTTCCCTAACGGAGACTTCATGGAAACATTCCTAAATACTCAATTTGACTGGAACGGAATTCGCAGACCATACATCTTCGCAACTGAAAATGATGCGTTAAACGGTGTATCAATGCTATTCAACTACTTATTAACAAACACTCCACAAATCTTTGCGGATGTTCGTACTTACTGGAGTCCAGAAGCTGTTGAACGTGTTACAGGACATAAACTTGAAGGTCATGCTGAAAATGGATTCTTACACTTAATTAACTCTGGTTCTTGTACATTAGACGGTACTGGTCAAGCTACAAGAAACGGTGAACCAGTAATGAAACCATTCTGGGAATTAGAACAAAGTGAAGTAGATGCAATGCTTGCAAATACTGACTTCCCAGCAGCTAACCGTGAATACTTCCGTGGCGGCGGTTACTCAACTCGCTTCTTATCTAAAGGAAATATGCCTGTGACAATGGTTCGCTTGAACTTATTGAAAGGCGTTGGACCAGTATTACAAATTGCTGAAGGATACACACTTGAATTACCTGAAGATGTACACCATACATTGGATAACCGTACAGATCCAGGTTGGCCAACAACTTGGTTTGCTCCTCGCTTAACAGGTAAAGGCGCATTCAAGTCAGTATACGATGTAATGAATAACTGGGGTGCAAACCACGGTGCTATCACTTATGGACATATCGGTGCTGACCTTATCACTCTTGCTTCAATGTTACGCATCCCTGTAAATATGCATAACGTTGCTGAAGAAGATATCTTCAGACCTAAGAACTGGTCATTATTCGGAACAGAAGATTTAGAATCAGCTGACTACCGTGCATGCCAACTATTAGGACCTATCCATAAGTAAGAGAAAGGAGAGACTAAAATGACAAAAACAATTATTTTAGCCTGTGTCGGTGGATTAACAACAAGTATGCTCGTTGAACGCATTCAAGAAGTAATTTACCGTGATAAATTAGATTACTCATTCTACTCAGTAGGGATTACTGGGATTGATACTCTAAAAAATATTGATGTCTTATTATTAGGACCTCAACTAGCTTATTTAGAAGAGAAAGCTAAATCTTCACTTCATGTTCCAGTTGCTGTGATTTCAGACGATGACTTTGAAAACATGCGCGGAGAAGAAGTTCTAAAACAAGCGATTGAATTATTAGGTTAAGCCAATGAGCGAAACAAAAAAAGCAGATACGCAACGATTGATGCAACTCATTGTCAAAAGCAGCAAAGTAACAACTTTAGCAATGCAATCCGTTAAGAGTGCTCTTGCAGGTGATATTTCATCTGCAAGAGGCCTCCTTGATGAAGCGAGAGTTAAAGGAGTTGAAGCGCATAATGTTCAAACAGAAATGATTCAGCAAGAAATTAGAGGAGAGGGTGCTAGTCCAACACTTCTTTCCGTTCATGCGCAAGATCATTTTATGAACAGCCACTTGCTGCTAGAAGTTGTAAACATCATTGTAAATCAACAAGAACAAATAGAAACGCTAAAAGAGCGTATTACAAAACTGGAACAGGTAGGTGAAATGCATGAGTAATCCAGTTATTCTTGAAATGAAGGGAATTGTGAAATCGTTTGGACCTGTAAAAGCCTTAAAAGGTGTAGACTTTGACCTAAGAACAGGTGAAGTACACGCGCTAATGGGTGAAAACGGGGCTGGTAAATCCACTTTGATGAAAGTATTGACAGGTATTTACGGCGCGAATGAAGGAACGATTCACTATAACGGAAAACAAGTAGAATATTCTAAGCCAAAAGAGGCTATGGACGATGGGATTGTAATCGTGCACCAAGAGTTGAATATGATGAACCACTTAACAGTGGCTCAAAACATCTTCATCGGTCGTGAAGAAATTAATCAAGGTCTCTTCATCAACGATAATGCCGGAAATAAAAAGGCAAAAGAATTATTCAAATTGTTGAAACTGGATATTAATCCACAAGAAAAAGTGGGAAACTTAACAGTTGGTAAACAACAAATGGTTGAAATTGCCAAAGCATTGTCAATGGATGCTAAGATTATTGTTTTCGACGAACCAACAGCAGCGTTAACAGAATCAGAAATTAATGAATTATTCGCAATTATTGATGACTTACGTGCTAAAGGTGTAGGAATTATCTATATTTCTCACCGTATGGACGAAATTGCCCGTATTACGGACCGTGTAACGGTTATGAGGGACGGGGAATATGTTGGAACTGTAAATACAAAAGAAACTACAAAGGACGAGATTATCGCAATGATGGTTGGTCGTACTATTTACGAAGATCCGAAAGCGGTTTCTGCAGTGCCAGAAGGAGCACCTGTTGTATTAGAAGTGGAACACTTAAACTCAGGAAGCCACGTAAAAGATGTTAGCTTTGTGCTTCATAAAGGTGAAATCTTAGGTTTCTCTGGATTAATGGGAGCGGGCCGAACAGAAGTAGCTCGTTTACTATTCGGGGCTGATAAGAAAGATAGTGGAACCATTAAAATTAATGGTAAAGAGGTTGATATTAAAAATCCTCAAGATGCTATTAAAGAAGGTATTGGTTATCTTTCAGAAGACCGTAAACGTTATGGATGTATCGTTGATATGACCATTGCCAATAACACAGTAATGACAAACCTTGATAAGTACATTAAGGGTGGTTTAATCGATGACGGTGAAATTATCAAAGTCAGTGATGAATTCGTTAAACAATTAAGAACGAAAACACCATCATCGAAACAACTAGTTCGGAACTTATCAGGTGGTAACCAACAAAAAGTTGTTATTGCGAAATGGCTAGAACAAAATAGCGATATTCTAATTTTTGACGAACCAACTCGAGGAATTGACGTTGGTGCGAAAAGTGAAATCTACTCATTAATGAATGAACTAGTAGCTCAAGGAAAATCAATCATTATGATTTCTTCAGAGCTTACAGAAATTTTACGTATGAGCGATCGTATTGTTGTCATGTGTGAAGGACGTAAAACAGGGGAACTTGATATCAGTCAAGCAACTCAAGAACGTATCCTCGCTTTAGCAACGGATCGATAATCGAAGAGAGGTATTGATATGGAAGAGAAAAAGTCCCTATGGACGAAACTGGTACAATCAGTTGGATTACAAAAATTAATTGCATTAATCGCGTTGATCGTGATTTTCACATTCTTTGCAGTCTCAAGTGAATCGTTCCGTTCGTTTGATACAGCGGTCAGCATTTTAGACGCATCTTATTACATTGGTTTCTTAGCAATTGGGGTAACATTCGTTATTATCACCGGCGGTATTGACTTATCAATCGGTACAGTAATGATGTGTTCTGCCATCGTTGGTGGAGTGCTCCATACAAAAATGGGTTGGCCATTATGGCTAGCATTGTTGGCAATATTAGTGATTGGGGGTGTATTTGGATTATTCAACGGAATTTTAATTGCGAAATTTGGATTACCACCATTCAT
This sequence comes from Granulicatella sp. 20925_1_28, assembly GCF_041433575.1. Taxonomy (NCBI): domain Bacteria; kingdom Bacillati; phylum Bacillota; class Bacilli; order Lactobacillales; family Carnobacteriaceae; genus Granulicatella; species Granulicatella sp. 20925_1_28. Next base: position 99,381 of record NZ_JAPWBS010000002.1, on the reverse strand, counting down.
CGCAACACTTGGTACAATGATGATTTCACGTGGTTTAAGCTCAATCGTATCAAACGTACAAAGTGTAACGTTCCCATTACGTGGAACTGGTGAAGGCTGGTACAAAGACTTATTCAGAACGCAAGATAATTTTCCAACCGGGTTGATCGTCTTGATTGTCGTAGCGATTATTGCAGCCATTGTTTTAAATAAAACAAAAATTGGTCGTTACATCTTTGCCATCGGTTCAAATAAAGAAGCTACTAGACTTTCAGGTGTAAACGTTATCAAATGGGAAGGTATGGCTTATGTCATCAGTGGACTTCTAGCAGGTTTAGCTGGTATCGCATATGCTGCAACTTATTCAACTATCCTTCCTGGTACAGGGAACGGTATGGAACTTGATGCCATCGCCGGAGTAGTTGTCGGTGGTACTTCACTTGCCGGTGGGGTTGGTTCAGTTGTTGGTACAATCATCGGGGTATTCATCATGTCTGTCTTGAAGATTGGTTTACCATACATCGACTTACAACCACACTATCAATTATTCATCACAGGTTTCGTTGTAATCGTTGCCGTTTACTCTGATATCTTAATCCGCATGAATAAGAAAAAATAGTTTGATATTGACACAATGAGTTGGGAAGACACCTTCAAAGAAAGGGTCAAAAAGGACATATAAAGGAGAATAAATCATGAAAAAATCGTTCAAATATGCTATTGCAACTCTAGCTTGTGCTTCTGCTTTATTAGCAGGATGTACTTCAAATAAATCAAATGCTGACGGTGGAAATAATAAAGCTCAAGCAAGCGGAGACTTCAAAGTAGAAGTAATCGCTAAAGGGTTCCAACATGACTTCTGGAAAGCTGTAAACAAAGGGGCTGAAAAAGCAGCTCAAGAATTAGGTGCTAAAATTACTTTCGTAGGACCTCAAAATGAAACAGCAATCGCAGAACAATTGGAACAATTAAACAATGCGATCAACAAAAATCCAAAAGCAATCGCTTTAGCTGCATTAGATACTGAAGCAGAATTAGATGCGATTAAACAAGCACAATCTAAAAACATTCCTATTATCGGATTTGACTCAGGGGTTCCAGGAGCACCAGAAGGAGCTATCAAAGCTACTGCATCAACAGACAACCATGCTGCTGGTGGTAACGCTGCTGAACACTTATTCAAATTACTTGAAAGCAAAGTCGGCGACAAGAAAGTTCGTATCGGGGTTGTTTCTCAAGAAGTTAACTCACTTTCAATCACTCAAAGAACAAAAGGTTTCATTGATAAAATGGTTGAATTGTTAAACAAAAAAGGCATTAAAACTGCTGTAACTGGACATGACAAATTCAAAAACGATGTAGCTGAAGCTGATGCTAAAGTTGTTATTGAAGTTCGTGTTCCAGCTCAAGTAGACGATGCTGCAGGTAAAACTGAAGCTTCTACAGTTCTTGAAAAAGAAGACACTATCGCAATCTATGGTTCTAACGAATTCGCTGCAAAAGCAATCATCAACGCTAACGGCGGTTTCAAAGAATCTAAACTTGGCGCAGACAAAATCTTAGCTGTTGGTTTCGACTCAGGTGCATTACAACAAGATGCTATCCGTAAAGGAATCTTCGTTGGTTCTGTAACTCAAGACCCAGTTCAAATTGGTTACCAAGCTGTTAAATTAGCAATCGCTGCAGCTAAAGGTGAAACAGTTAAAGACGTGGATACTGGTTCTAAATGGTATGACGCTAAGAACATCGATAGCGAAGAAATCAAAGCTTTACTATACGAATAAAAAATAGGGATTAGTAATGGAGGAGAAAACATGAGCTTGATTAAATTATTAGCCATTGATTTAGGCGCAAGTTCAGGACGTGTTATGCAGGCGATTTATGACGGGCACTCCCTCCAATTATCAGAGGTTCATCGGTTCAAAAACGAACCGGTGAATCTTAATGATGGTTTGTATTGGAATTTGTTGCACTTGTTTGGAGAAATTAAGCAAGGAATCAAGAAGGCTTCCAAAGATTCGATTCCGATTCGTTCCATCTCTGTTGATACATGGGGAGTAGACTATGCCTATCTAGATCAAAATGGAGATTTGCTCTATCAACCACATTGTTACAGAGATAATCGAATGGGTCGATACGAGGAGTCATTTTATAACGCTATCTCGAAGAAAGAATTATTCCAAAAAACAGGTGTGCAGCCTGCAACCATTAATACGGTCTTACAAATCTATTCAGATTTGCAAGAAAAACCACAATTAAGAAATATCGTTCAACGCGTGTTGTTTATCCCAGATTTAATCAACTACTTACTTTCAGGTGTACTCTCAAATGAATACACGATTGCAAGTACAAGTGGGTTACTGGATATCTTCACACAAGACTTCTCAGAAGAAGTGTTTGAACGTTTAGACATTCCGCGTAAATGGTTCACAACGCCAACGAAGAATGGTGAAGTTTTAAGACAATTATCACCACGCATCACTCAACAGTTGAAAGTGGATCCATTTGACGTGATTGCAGGGGCTGGACATGATACAGCTGCTGCAGTACTTGCGATTCCATATGCACATGAAAAAGGCACTGTCTTTATTTCATGTGGTACTTGGTCGCTTGTCGGAACAGAATCTGACGAGCCTGTTGTAACGGATGAAGCATTTGCCTCAGGACTTACAAATGAAGGATGTTTTGATGGTAAATATCGTCTCTTACAAAACACAACAGGAATGTGGATTATTCAAGAATTACAACGTGACTGGCGCTTGCAAGGGGAAGAAATTGGCTTTGGCGAAATGGTCACATTAGCTGAAGAAGTAACAGACAACCAAACTTGGATTCATCCAAATGACCCAGTTTTCGCTTCTCCTGGAGAAATGGAAACAAAAATTAAAGAATGGTGTAAAGTGAGTGGACAAAAAGTTCCGCAAACGAAAGGTCAAATCGTTCGTGTCGTTCTAGAAAGTTTAGCTTTAACTTATCTAGAAACAATTACTCAATTAGAACAATTGACAAAACACAAAATGACAACTGTTCAAATGGTCGGCGGAGGCATTCAAAACAAATTGCTTTGCCAGTTAACGGCAGACTTTACAGGACGTACAGTCATTACAGGGCCGATAGAAGCGAGTGCACTTGGAAACATCTTGTCACAATTGTTGACTCTTGGAGAGATTTCAAGTCGCAAAGAAGCACAAGAGATTATCAAGGCTTCAGAACCTGTAACGCGTTATGAAAGTCGCGCAATTTCAAATTTAGAAGAAATTCGTTTGAAATTCAATAAAGTGAAGAGAGGAATTCAGTAATGTTAAAACAAATTCCTAAAATTTTAAGCCCAGAACTTGTGAAATATTTAATGGAAATGGGACATGGAGATGAATTGGTGCTTGCGGATGCAAACTTCCCAGCTCATCGTATCGGCCAACGAGTGATTCGTATGGACGGACATGGTGTTCCAGTGGCTTTAGAAGCAATTTTACAAGTATTACCATTAGATACTTACAGTTCATATCAAGCAGGATTAATGCAAGTCGTTCCGGGAGATCCAACTGTTCCAGTGATTTGGGATGAATATAAACGTCTCTTAGAAGAAAGTCACCCAGGAGCAGCGATTAAGGAGTTCGAACGATTTGAGTTTTACGAACAAGCTAAAGACGCTTATCTTGTGATTCAAACGGGAGAAAGTGCCTTGTACGGAAACATCATCTTGAAAAAAGGTGTTTTATAAACTTACTTACTAGTTAGGAGAGAAAAATTATGTCAACATTTTATGTACCAGCTATTAACTTAATCGGAAGAGGAGTCGTTAAAGAAATTGGGCCTTACGTAAAAGAACTAGGATATCATAAAGCTCTTTTAGTAACGGATAAATTTATCGAATCAAGTGATATTCTTCCCAAAGTCACAGAACCTTTAAAAGAAGCAGGTGTGGACTTCGTTATTTACTCTGATGTAGAACCAAACCCAACTTGTAAAAACGTTAACGATGGGGTTGCTGCAGTTAAAGAAAACAACTGTGACTTCATCATCAGCTTGGGTGGAGGTTCACCTCAAGACTGTGCAAGCTGTATTTCAGTAATTGCAACAAACGGTGGTAAACCACAAGACTACGAAGGATTACACAAATCTGCTAAAAAAGGGTTACCAGTTGTAGCAATCAATACAACTGCAGGAACTTCTGCTGAAATTACAATCAACTACGTAATTACAGACGAAGAAAGAAAAGTTAAAATGGTAATGGTTGATAAAAACAGCCTAGCTTTAATCTCTGTAAACGACCCTGAATTAATGGTATCTAAACCAGCAGCATTAACTGCAGCAACAGGTATGGATGCTTTAACTCACGCGGTTGAAGCTTTAGTAACTCCAGGTGCTTACGGCGTTACTAAGAAATTATCAATTGGTGCAATTGAATTAATCAAAGAATACTTACCACGTGCTGTTAAAGATGGCCATGACATCGAAGCTCGTGAAGGTATGGTGAACGCAATCTTCTTAGGTGGTATGTCATTCAACAACGCTGGACTTGGTTATGTTCACTCAATGGCTCACCAATTAGGTGCTGTTTACAAACTTCCACACGGTGTATGCTGTGCTATGTTATTACCAGTAATCGAACGCGAAAATGCAAAACGTGTTCCAGCTGCATTCCGTGATGTTGCAAAAGCTTTAGGTTTACAAACTGAAGGTAAATCTGATGAAGAATGTGCAGCATACGCAATTAAAGAAATCGAAACTCTTTCTGAAACAGTAGGTATTCCTAAGAAATTAACTGAATTAGGAATTGAAGAAAAAGACTTCGACTTCGAATATCTATCTAAGAATGCGTTAATCGATGCTTGTGCACCTGGTAACCCATTCATGCCAACATTAGAAGAAACAATTGCTTTCTACAAAGAATTGTTCTAATCGGTAAAATAAACACATTCGTATAGCTTTTAAACGCGGAGTATTGTCACCCCCCAGTGAAACGGCAATGCTCCACGTTTTATTTTTTACGGAAATTTATGAAAACGCATTAATTTGTGCTTGATATTTGATAAAACCTGGTCTAGTATTAAGGTATTAAGTATTTAGGAGGGAATGGAATGATAGGGTTAATTCTTACAGGGCATGGACAATTTGCTGTGGGAGTGGGACAAGCGCTAGAGATGATCGCCGGAAAACAAGCAGCATATCGCGTGGTACCATTTTTAGAAAGTGATCCAATGGATGCTCTTGAAAATAATTTAAGAAATGCAATGGCTGAATTGCAAGAAGAAACAGAAGGGATTGTTGTATTTGCGGACCTTTTAGGAGGAAGTCCATTCAAGGCTGCTATGTTAGCTTCTGTTGATTTTGAAAATGTGGAAGTTGTTGTGGGAACAAACTTACCAATGCTGATTGAAATTGCAATGTTACGTGAATTTGCTGCAAGTGCGCAAGACGTGGTAACACAAAGCTTATTAGCTGGTAAAGAAGCGATTCAACAAGTAAGCTTACCAACGATTCAACATAATGACATTGATGAATTTGATGACGAGGATGGGATTTAATGACTGCCAATATTATTTTAGTGAGTTCCCTTACGTTCATCGTATTCGTCGTTGTAATTTTAGGGATTTATTATTTCTTCTCAAGAAAAAATATGAAACGTCAACAACAGTATTTTGAAAAATTACATGAAGCCCTGCAAGTTGGGAAACGTGTTATCTGCGCGAATGGATTATATGGTACTGTAAAGAAAGTTGATGAAGAGAAAGTAGATGTAGAGATTGCTAAAGGCGTCGTGATTACGGTATCTCGTTTTGCGATTTCTGAAGTCTTATAAGCGGTGACTGTATGCAATCGATTTTTGGAGAGTTTTATACAGGAGCTGACGGTAAGGATTATTTCTATCTGCCATTCTTAAAGACGGTTTATCATATTCCGACAGATGACCTAGTGACTTTTAATGCCTTTAGACATCGCTTTGTTATTGCATTTGCTTTGGGAGCTATTTTTTATAGTTTCTTTCCAGGAGATGTGTTGCTATGCGTATTTGTAGGAGCGTTATTCTACGCGCTTGCGACAGTTGCTTATCTGAAAAGTATTTTGCCAAAGTATGTGGTGCAAAAGGGAGTTCGAGAAGGAGACTTGAACCGAGCGAAGCAAAATGAACAACAAGGATCACTGGCTAAAACATTATTTGTTAGTTTAGCAGGAGTTCTGATTATCGCTGGAAGTTTCTTTGTTTCTGGTGAAATGATCAATCGAATGATTATCATTGCGTTTGGTGTCATTGTGACTATTAGTGGAACTAGTTCTATTATCGGAAAATCAAAATAAAGTGAAATGGAAGCTTAGATTCTAAGCTTCTTTTTTTATGGAAGAAAACTGAGGAGGGCTTTGTTAATTGTGAAGAATTTTAAACATATTTGTAGAGATTAGTACGAGTTATCTGACATTAAAATGGTTAGAAAGTCTTTTATATATAATGTTTTATAAACTTGAAACACAAAAATGTTATAAAAACACAAAAGTGAAGAATTTATTAAAAAAGTTTTTGTAAAACGCTTCCAAAACTTCACAGAATTATGTATAATGAATTTAGCTTTTTATGAAAGGAGAGCTAGTAATGCCAAATATTTTATTAACACGAATTGACAATCGTATGATTCACGGTCAAGTTGCAACTCAATGGTCCTCTTACTTAGGGGCCAACCTACTGCTTGTTGCAAATGACAAAGTAGCTGCGGATCCGATGCGTCAAGGGTTAATGGATATGGCTGCTCCAACTGGTGCACAAACTCGTTATTTCACTATTGAAAAAACGATTAATGTCATCGGTAAAGCAGCAGACCGTCAGTTGATTTTCATTATCTGTGAAAATCCTCAAGACGTAGTGAAATTAGTAGAGGGAGGAGTGCCAATCAAGAAGGTTAACATTGGGAACATGCACATGGCGGAAGGAAAACGCCAAGTAGCAGGTGTTGTTGCGGTTGATGATGCAGATGTTGCTGCATTCAGAAGACTGCAGGAGTTAGGTGTCGAACTTGAAATTCAGAAAGTACCAACTGAAGGAAAAGAAGACGTTTCGAAATTATTCCAATAATTTTTATATATAAAAGGGGTCAATGAATATGCAAGCAAGTTTTATTCAAATCTTACTAGTATTCCTTGTAACTTTTGTTGCTGCGATTGACCAATTCAGCTTTTTAGAATCACTATACCAACCTATCGTAATGGGTCCAGTGATCGGAGCTATTTTGGGCGACGTACAAACAGGGTTAGTTGTTGGGGGTACTTACCAATTAATGACAATCGGTAACATGCCAGTCGGTGGGGCACAACCACCTAATCCCGTAATCGGCGGAATTATGGCGACAGTATTAGCTATCAGCCTTAAATTAGAACCAGCTGCTGCAGTAGGTGCTGCTGTTCCATTTGCGCTTTTAGGTCAATACGGCGTTACTTTAATCTTTGCTTTAATGTCACCAATGATGGCTGTGGCTGATAAGTATGCACACGATGCAAATCCAAAAGGGATTGCTCGCTTGAACTACTTAGCAATGGCTGCATTAGGAGCTATCTTTGGTCTTGTAGTTGTATTATTCTTTATCGGTGGACAAACTATTGGGGATACTTTAACTGACTCAATTCCTAAGTGGTTCATGGGTGGTTTAGGTGCTGCCGGTGGAATGATGCGCTTTGTTGGGTTTGCAATCTTACTAAAAGTAATGGTTTCTAAAGAACTATGGGGCTTCTACTTCTTAGGTTTTGCTTTAGCAAACATTGTTTCTGCAAGTGAAAGCTTAGCAGGATCTGCATTAGTATTATTAGCGTTTGTTGGTTTTGCAATTGCATACTGGGATTTCCAAATCCAAACAAAATTCAAAACAGCTGGTGCTAGCATTGTGAACGATGGAGGTGAAGAAGATGGCATATAATATTCCAGATTCTTATAAAAACCAAACGCCTGCTCCACGCTTAGATAAAGCAACGTTAAACAAAATGGCATGGCGTTCAATTTTCTTACAATCTTCTTTCAACTATGAACGTATGCAAGCAGGTGGCTGGTTATACGGTATTTTACCAGGGTTAGAAAAAATCCATACAGACAAAGATGACTTAGCTGCATCAATGTCACATAACTTAGAGTTCTTTAATACTCACCCATTCTTAGTAACATTCGTAATGGGGATTGTATTATCTCTTGAACAAAACAAAGCAGATATCCCAACAATCCGTGCGGTACGTGTTGCTGCAATGGGACCATTGGGTGGTATCGGTGACGCTTTATTCTGGTTCACATTAGTTCCAATCGTAGCCGGTATTTCTTCAGACTTTGCATTAAAAGGAAGCATCGCTGGACCATTACTATTCTTAGCGGTATTTAATATCTTCCAATTTGTAATTCGTTACTGGTTAATGCACTGGTCTTATAACTTAGGAACTGACGCAATCGGTATCTTTACTGCAAATGCCAAAGAATTCACTCGTGCTGCTTCAATCCTTGGAGTATTCGTTGTTGGGGCTTTAACTAGCCTTTACGGTGGAACTAAATTAGGAATTCAAATCGCAAACGGTGAAAAACCAATTGTTATCCAAGCAATCTTAGATGGTGTATTACCAAAATTAATTCCATTAGGAATTACTTTAGGACTTTACTACTTATTAGCGCGTAAAAAATGGACGCCATTACGTTGTATCGTTCTTCTATTAGTTGCTGGAATCGGTCTTGCATTCTTAGGACATGTACTAGGAGTTACATTCTGGGGTTAATCCTTGAACAATAAAAATAAGCTAGGCATTATGCCTGGCTTATTTTTTATGCTTTTTAAAACTGTTTTTTAGTAATGGCTTTGATACGATCTGCAAGGAATACGGCAACAACTAATTTTCCTAAGTCAGGAAGAATAAATGGATATAAACCGAAGCCAAGAATTTGTTGAAGGCTGAGTTCTTGCATCTTAACGCTTAAGAGTACGAAAGTCATATATGGAATTCCGATGAGGTAGAAGATCACTTCACCCACAAGAGCGGCAATCACCCAACCGAAGATATTGTTGATACGGTTTCCGATAAATGAAATCACAGGAGCCGCAGCCATAAATCCAATGACAAATCCAAATGAAGGTGATACGAATAGTGCTGTACCGCCACCTAATAGGAAAAGTAAAAGGAAGTGGATGAATTGAGCAGCAAAAGCGCCAACTGGCGGCAAGAGTAATGATGCCAAAATAACTGTGGCTGTTTGTGCTGAAAAAGGTACTGGACCAATCGGGATTTTTAAGTAGCTAGATACATAGCAGAGGGCTCCTAAAAGTGCTGCAAGTACAAGTGTTTTAATGTTTAATTTTTTCATGTGTATAACTCCTAATCTTTTAGTTTTCTGGGCGAATACTTACTTCGCCATATGATAATGAATGAATGGTTCCATCGTCTGTTTGAACGATGAGATGACCGTTGTTGTCTACGCTCTTGGCAATAGCGGGATAGGTTTTCATGCCGCTAATCACATTGATTTTCTTGCCGACAATGATGGAATGGTCTTTGTATTCTTCCATGAAGTCTCGTTTACCGGCATTGATGTCTTCGTAGCAGTGATTCCATTCTTTTAGGAAACGTGCGACGAATTCATTGCGGCTGAAACCGTCTGGAATTTCTTGCGGAGAAAAGAGGGAACCGATAATGGATTTTAAATCCTCTGGAATAATAGCGTCATCGATATGCAAGTTAATTCCCATTCCGACAATCAGTGCATCGACTTTTTGAGCTTCAATATTCGTCACGGCTTCTGTTAAGATACCGGCGATTTTTTTATCGTGATAGTAGAGGTCGTTCACCCATTTAATCCCAATTTTTTCATGGATAAAGGATTCCACCGCTCGTGTTGCCGCAACTGCAGTAGCACAAGTGATCAGCGAAATACTATCCAAGTCACCTTCTGGGAAAATACAGATACTCATATAAAGTCCAGATTTTGGTGGAGAGAGGAATGTTCTTCCTAGTCGTCCACGACCTGCTGTTTGTTCTTCTGCAATAAAGAAGGTAGGGACTCTCGAGCTTGATGCGCCGTATGTTTTAGCCAAATCATTGGTTGAAGTAGTTGTCTCAAAAACTTGAATATCCCAGTCTTGAAGCTCCTCTCCCAAATGAGTGCGAATGCCTTCAATGGTTAACAAATCCGTCTGTCTGGATAATTGATACCCAACTTTTGTGCTTGAGGTAATCTCATAACCATCTTTTTTTAATTGCTGGATGGCTTTCCACACAGCAGTACGAGAAAGATTCAGTTGTTCTGCGATATCTTGTCCTGAAAGAGGTTTGTCCACGGTACTATATAATAGACGTAAAACGTCCTGTTTAGTGCTCATAATGTCCTCCTTTCATCAGTATTCATGTTTTTAAGTGTAACAGATTCGGAACGATTGTCAACTGTAAATACTCTAAAGGTTAACAATAGATATAAATGATTAAAAGATAGCGGATTCTAGTGTGAACATGGTATAATAATTGAGAACATTTAGTGAAAGGAATTTGAGTATGAAAAAATTAGTCATTAACGGCGGTAAACCACTTAAAGGCGAAGTAACCATTAGTGGAGCTAAAAACAGTACAGTAGCTTTAATTCCGGCTGCTATTATCGCGAATGAACCAGTCGTGTTAGAGGGTGTCCCTGAGATTCAGGACGTAGATGCCTTAATTGAAATTTTGAATGATTTTAATGTGAAAACAGAATTTGTGGATGGAACATTAACCATCGACCCAAGAGAAATGAAATCAATCCCAATGCCAAAAGGGAAAATCCAAAGCATGCGTGCTTCATATTATTTTATGGGAGCAACTCTTGCTAAATTTGGGGAAGGGGTTGTTGGACTTCCAGGAGGCTGCTTCTTAGGCCCTCGTCCAATTGACCAACATTTAAAAGGATTCAAAGCGCTTGGTGCTGATGTGAGAGACCATGATGGTGCTATCTACTTATCTACTGGCGAAGAAGGCCTTGTTGGTACGAAAATTTATATGGACGTTGTGTCTGTAGGTGCGACGATTAACGTATTGCTAGCATCTGTTCGTGCAAAAGGGAAGACCATTATCGAAAATGCGGCGCGTGAACCAGAAATTATCGACGTTGTAAACTTACTAAATAAAATGGGTGCCAATATTAAAGGTGCCGGAACAAGCATCATTCGTGTGGAAGGTGTGGAAAGCTTACATGGATGTACACATACCATTATTCCAGACCGTATTGAAGCAGGAACGTATTTATCAATTGCGGCAGCAGTTGGTGAAGGCATCCGTGTGAAAAATGTGATTTTCGAACACTTAGAAAGTCTTATTGCGAAAATGAACGAAATGGGCGTGAAGATGGAAGTTGGCGAAGACGATATTTATGTTTTCACAACAGACGAATTAAAAGCCGTGAACATCAAGACAATGCCTTATCCAGGTTTTGCGACAGACTTGCAACAAACCATCACACCGCTCTTTAGTAAAGCAACAGGGACTGCGATGATTGTGGATACCATTTATCCAAAACGAGTCGGTCACGTACCAGAATTAAATCGTATGGGCGCTCGTGGAAAAGTGATTGAAGACATCATTACATTTGAAGGGCCAACACCATTAGTTGGTGCGGAAGTTGCAGCTAGCGATCTACGTGCAGGAGCTGGACTGGTGGTAGCTGGATTAATGGCTGAAGGAACAACGAAGATTTCAAATATCGGACATATCCTACGTGGTTATTCAAACATCGTTGATAAACTACAAGCATTAGGTGCCGATATTACGATGATTGAAGAGTAAGAAGGGACACTATGCCAGAACAAGTGGAAACTGTAACGCTTCAAAGCTTACAAGAAAAAACGTTAAAAGAGATGTATGGCTTTGCCAAACATTATAAAATTCCTTATTACGGTCAAATGAATAAAAAGGAATTGGCGCTTGCGATTCTTCGTGCTCAAGAAGAAGCCACTGGATTTTTCCAAGTGGAAGGTGTCTTGGATATTAATCGTGCAGAAGGATTTGGATTCCTAAGACCGATTAACTATTCAAGCAGTCAGGAAGATATTTATATTTCTTCTTCGCAAATTCGTCGTTTCGACCTTCGAAATGGAGACCTTGTGAGTGGGACGGCGCGTCCTCCACGTCAAGGTGAGAAGTTCAATGGGTTGATGCAAGTTGGATTTGTGAACGGCAAGGATCCTGAAGAAGCTAAAGAGCGTGACCATTTCCCAGGTCTTACACCTTTGTATCCTGAAAAGCAAATGGTGCTAGAAACTACACGTGGTCGTATCGCTTCTCGTATGTTGGATTTAATTTGTCCGATTGGTTTTGGGCAACGTGGGCTTATTGTAGCACCGCCAAAAGCAGGGAAGACAAGCTTGCTAAAAGAAATCGCTAATGGAATTACAACAAATTATCCAGAAGCCGAATTGATTATTTTATTAATCGATGAGCGACCTGAAGAGGTAACGGACATCGAGAGAACTGTGGATGCGGAAGTGGTGTATTCAACATTTGACCAGCTTCCAGAAAACCATATTAAGATTAGTGAATTAGTGCTAGAACGTGCGCTTCGTCTTGTGGAAGATGGACGGGACGTGATTATCTTGATGGATAGCCTCACACGTCTTGCTCGTGCGTATAACTTAACGATTCCACCTTCAGGAAGAACGTTGAGCGGTGGGATTGATCCAGCTGCTTTATACCGTCCGAAAAAATTCTTTGGTTCGGCTCGAAATATCGAAGAGGGCGGGAGCCTAACGATTCTTGCGACGGCGTTAGTGGAAACAGGAAGTCGCATGGATGATGTGATTTATGAAGAGTTTAAAGGAACGGGTAATTCAGAAATCCATCTTTCAAGAGAACTTGCTGAAAGACGTGTATTCCCAGCCATTGATGTGAAACGTTCAGGTACTCGTAAAGAGGACATGCTCCTTTCGCAAGAAACGCTAGAAGCGATTTGGAAAGTACGTCATGCCATTAAAGGAGACGGACTTGAAACGAGTGAACAACTCGTGAAGCAATTAAGAGAAACGAAGTCGAATGCCGATTTCATTCGTCGACTTAGTTTATTAGATTAGATCCTAAATCCCTAAGAGTTTTCTTAGGGATTTTATTTTTTGCAAAAGGTTGTAAGGAAGATGAAAGGAGATTTCAAATAGGATGCTCCTTGTGGTAAAATGGAAAAAGGAGTGATTTTACGTGAAAAAGAAAAAAGTAATCAAAACAAATGCAGTTCGAATGGTCGAACAAGCGAAAGTTCCATATGCGATCCATGAATATGATGTGGATACGGCGCATCTAGATGCTGTACATGCAGCGGATGGAATGGGGATTTCTGTAGATGAAGTTTATAAAACCATTGTATTAACAGGCGATAAGACTGGACATTTAGTCGCTTGTATTGCGGCTCACCTGGAATTGGATTTAAAGACGATTGCGAAAGTTTCAGGAAATAAACGCGTAGAATTATTATCACTAGATAAACTGGAACCATTAACAGGATATGTGCGTGGAGGGTGTTCACCAATCGGAATGAAAAAGAAATTCCCAACCTTTATTGAACACCATGCGATGGAGCAAAAAACGATTCGTATCTCTGCGGGGAAACGTGGACTTCAATTAGAAATTGCACCACAAGATTTACAACAGTTAACACAAGCAACAGTATTCGAAAATCATCCAGATGGGGTGGAAGCATGAGTGAAGTAACGATTCTTCACATCAATGATATGCACTCGAACTTTCACTCCATAAAGACACAAACGCGCTTTATGAAAGAGCGTAGAGCCACTCTTGAGGAGGAGGGGCAGAAGGTGTTTGGCATTGATTTAGGAGACTTGATTGACCGTGTCCATCCACTGGTCGAAGCAGAGGACGGAAAGATTGCTGCAAGAGTGTTGAACGAAGAGCAAATTGATTTTGCAACGCTCGGAAATAACGAAGGGACGGCATATACACCGCTTGAATTAGAGGCAGCGTATGAAGGGCGCAAGTTCGAAGTTATTATTTCGAATGTCAAATGGGCATCAACTGGAGAAGTACCTCCTTTTGCAAAGGAAGTTCATTTTGAAACAGTCGATGATTGCAGTATTGCTTTTATTGGACTCACGGCTTCTTATCCAGAAAGCTATGGCCCAAATGGCTATTTGATTGAAGAGCCGATGGATGCGTTAAAGCGTCTTGTTCCAACCTTAGCTAGAAAAGGACATCAGCTTATTTTACTATCTCATTTAGGAATTGAAATGGACCATCTGATTGCCGAAACCTATCCAGAAATCCAAGTGATTCTTGGAGCGCATACACATCATTTCTTTGAAGAAGGAAAATGGGTCAACCAAACACTGTTAACAGGTGGATTTAAGTATGGTGCTTATATTGGTGAGCTTCATTTGAGAATAGAAGGTAGTCGCTTGATTCCTCTTTCTGACAAAATGATTGCAGTCGAGGATTTAAAAGAGGATTCGACGATTGATGAAGGAGAAGTACTTCGCCAAGAAGGAATTGCTCTCTTGAAAGAAGAAGTGGTACTTCCACAAATTCCTGCGTACTCCGTAAAAGAACTAGCTCTTCTCTCATTAGAAGCGATGACGAGACAAACTGGAGTTGCGGTGGCATTTACTTATACCGGACTTTTCGTAGTACCGTTTAAAGAGGGACCGCTCACAAAGTTTGACTTACATGAATGCATGCCACATCCAATTCATTTGAACAAGAGCCGCTTTAAAGTTTCCGATTTCAAACGACTATTGCAAATTTTTGAAGCGCAGCAGCCTGAATTACTAGAAAAAGCTATTCGTGGATATGGTTTTCGTGGTAAACTGTTTGGAGAGATCCTTTATACAGGATTCCAGTTCGCTAGTGGTGAAATCGTTGTAGACGGCAAAAGATTAGCAGATGATGAGTTCATTACATTTGTTTGCCCGGACCATATGCGATTCGTTCCATTTTTCCCGATGATTGAAGAAAAAGGGGACAACGAAATTATTTATCCAGATTTATTAAGAACAATTATTGAAAAAGAATTAGTATTCAAAGAAAGGAAGAATCATGACTGAACAGAAAGCAGAAACACTTTCACAGGAATTAAGTCAAGTCTTAGAAGAGATTGTGACAACACCTGAAGAAGAAGTGAAGCGTGCGGTAATGGTGGGAGATACAACCGTGATGATTGACGATGTGCATTATGAAATCATCGAAGACTACCGCGACGGATTTAATATTGAAGCATTAAATGAGCGCTATAATGATATTTTTGAGCGCTATGATTATATCGTAGGCGACTGGGGCCATGAGAAATTACGTTTGAAAGGTTTCTTTAAACATTCGCATAAATTGGCGACTCCAGACCGCGATATTGATTATTTACAAGAATATTTATTGGAATATTGCAATTTTGGGTGCCAATATTTCGTATTAGAAAGAGATCCAGAGGCGCAACATAAACCAGTTGTGGAAGAAGAGAAAACACAACAACGTCCAAGACGTGAACGCAATAATCAACGTAAACGTCAAAACAATCAACGCAGAGAACATGTATTTAGTCCGGCGGATTTAGATAGTCCAGTCCGTTCAAATAATAAGCGTAAGTTTAAAGACAAGGCTCAAAATCGTCAGAAGAAACGCAATAATGAGACGAATCAAAAGACGAAAAAAGATCAATCGTTTAACTTGAAAGAATTTATTCCGAAAGAAACGATGAAAGAAAAAGAATATGAAAGCAATAACTTCAAACCAAAACAAAAGAAATCTTCTCAACATTTCTCAATGAAAGAAGTTGAGAAACCAACAAGCAGTAAGGTGAAGAAGAGCCCTGTGAAATCCACTCAGAAGAAAGGATTCCATATTCGAGAAAACCAACAAAGAGGTAACTAAATGTATAAAGCATATTTTATTGATTTAGATGGAACAATGTATCGCGGAAAAGACCGTATTCCAACGGCCGAAGCATTTATTAAGAGATTGCAAGAAGCCAAGATTCCATTCCTATTTGTAACTAATAACGCTACAAAAACACCTGCACAAGTAGCTGAAAACTTACGTGTGAACTATGGCACTGAAGTTTCTGCAGACGAAGTGTATACAAGCGGTGTTGCGGCAGTGGATTATTTGAAGTCTCATTTCGACGTGAACCGTGTCATGGTCATCGGGGAAGAAGCGATTAAAAATCAAGTCGAAGCAGCTGGGTACACGCTTGTTTCGGAAAATCCAGAAGTGGTGTTACAATCGCTCGACCGCAATGTGACTTATAAAGACTTAGAAACAGCAACGCTTGCGATTCGTAATGGTGCAACGTATATCGTAACCAATATTGATTCAAACTTGCCAAGTGAAAAAGGCCCAATCCCAGGATCAGGTGCTATCACTGGTTTCTTAAAAGTGGCAACACAAGTAGAACCAATTATCATTGGTAAACCAAGTAGTGTGATTATGGAGTCTGCATTAGACTACTTAAATGCCAAATTCCCAGACCGTCATTTTACAAAAGAAGACATCGCAATGGTTGGAGATAATTACCAAACGGATATTCAAGCCGGCATTCAATACGGCATGGATACGCTGATGGTATTAACAGGATTTTCAACACGTGAAGACTTAGAAAAAGTGGAAGAACAACCAACGCACTTGGTAGAGGATTTGAGTGAATGGACTATTTAACTAGAACTTACCGCGTACCTAAGTGGATTACTTCTATCGCGCTATTCCTATTCTTCTTAAGTCTAGGAATTACATTTGTGATTTTCTTTGAACCGATGTATCACTGGTCGATTGGTTGGTTTGGAGTGGAAAAACTCACTGGTTACAGTGCAGATACGCTTAAGATGAACTATCATGAACTCATTGGATATTTAACGAATCCGCTAGTGGATGCATTGAAGATGACCGATTTTCCAAGTTCAGAACAGGGATTATTCCACTTCTTTGAGGTGAAACGTCTCTTCTTTGTGAATTTTGCAGTACTACTAGCTTCGGGGCTTATTAGTTTCTTTGGGGTGAGGTATTTACGACAAAGAAGACAAACGTGGCAATTACGTAGACCCATTCGCTGGCTTGTTTTAATTCCAGTTGTCGTTTGCTTTGCGATTGCGGCATTCTTCGACACGCTCTTTGTGAAGTTCCATCAAGTGTTCTTTAACAATGATGCGTGGATGTTCGATCCGAAAAACGACCCGATTATTTTAGCATTGCCAGAGGAATTCTTTATGCTCTGTTTTGCCGTTGTATTCACCTTTTTATTGGTGGGGCTTTTAGGGACAAACGTTGCGATTAAGCGATTAAAAGAAATTTAAAACAGTAAGAAACGAGAAGCTTCTTTCGAAAAGGAAGAGTTCTCGTTTTTTTGTACCAAAAAAATTCGCATATGAGAGGAATTTCACACAAAAAAATGGTATGATATAAGAGATGAACATTTAAAGGATTGAGGAGTGGAATAATGAAATTATCAATTGTCATCCCGTTTTATAACGAGGAAAATATGATTCAGAAAATGTATGATGCCTTAGTAGCTGAAGTGAATAAAATTACTAAAGCAGAATTTGAAATTATTTTTATTAATGATGGTAGTAAAGACCGTACTTTTGAAAAAATGCTTGCAATTGCAGATAGCGATTCTCGTGTAAAATATATTAGTTTCAGCAGAAACTTTGGGAAAGAAGCTGGAACAATTGCAGGACTTGAATACGCAACAGGGGAAGCTGTGATTTTAATGGATGGGGACTTACAACATCCACCTGCACTTCTTCCACAAATGATTGAAGCGTATGAAGAAGGATATGACGTTGTGAGTGCTCGTCGTACACGTACTGGTGAAAAACCACACCGTACATTCTTAGCAAAACATTTCTATCGCCTTGCAAACAAAATGATGGATATCGAATTGATGGATGGGGTCTCTGAATTCCGTCTATTTAGCCGTAAAGCGGTTCGTGCCATTCTTTCATTACAAGAATACAACCGATTCTCTAAAGGGATTTTCTCTTGGATTGGATTTAAAGAAAAAGTCATCGAATATGAAAACCAAGTTCGTACCGTTGGTGAAACGAAATACTCATTGAAGTTCTCATTAAACTATGCGATTCAAGGGATTTTATCGTTCAATGATAAGCCACTTCGTATGTGCATTAACTTTGGTTTATTCTGTTTATTAATCTCACTGGCTTACGTTCTTTGGACATTTGTTCAATACTTTGTAGCGCCAGATTCACTTGTTAGTGGATATTTCACAACGATTTTCTCTGTCGTGCTCTTTGGTGGAATCCAATTGATTTCGATTGGGGTATTAGGAGAGTATATCGGTAAGATTTACTACGAAGTGAAGAAACGTCCGCATTACTTAGTAGATGAAACGAATATGACGGTGAAAGGAGAGCAACATGACGACTAAGAAAAAGGTCTATTTAGCAAGCTTCCTTGCGCCGATGGTCATCATGTTTATCGCTTGGGCGATTGATGGCTTCTTCCCGTTTGGTGCGAAGTCTCTGATGGCGGTTGACTTCAACGCGCAATACATCGGGCTCTATGCTTATTTCAAACATCTTTTCTTAAATTGGGATTGGAGTAGCTTCTTCTATTCTTTCTCGAAATCAATTGGGGGCGGAATGCTTGGGATTTGGGGATTTAACTTATTAAGTCCATTTAACTTCCTATTCCTCTTCTTCTCTGAAGAAAACTTCCAATGGGTTGTTCCTATCGTTATCGCATTGCGTTACGGGACAATGGGACTTACGATGACGCATTTCCTTGTGAAGCGTTATGATGGCCTAAAGAAAAAAGCCTACTTACTTCCAATCGTAGCGACAATTTATGCCTTAAATGGATTTAACGTCAGCTACCAAATGAACCCAATTTTTTATGATGGCATGATTATGTTGCCACTTGTGTTGATTGGGGTGGAACAAGTTCTCGATAACGAGTCTCCACGAGGCTATATCGGAATGCTTGCTCTAGCGCTATTTGTACACTTCTATATGGGTTATATGACATGCATTTTCGTAGTCATCTACGCATTATTCTATGTTATCCGATCTAAAGAATTTACAAATATCAAAGTGATTTTTGAACGCATGTTAAAACTAGCCTGCGCTTCGATTATCGCAGTAGGGATGGTTGCGGCGATTCTATTGCCAATCATCATCAGTTTAGTTTCTACTAAGGGTGGTTTGCAAAACTCATTGAAATTTGAGTGGACATTGCAAATCAATCCTTTAGAAATTTTATCGAAATTATTCCTTGGATCATTCGATAATGATTCATGGCCAGCAGGTCCAAACTTGCCAAACATTTATGTGGCGAGCTTCGGGATTTTAGGAACGATTTATTACTTTATCTCTAAGAAGATTACAAAATGGGGGAAGGTCGCAGCAGGATTCGTTCTTGTTGTTTTCTTAATCTCTTGTGCGCATGAATTTACAAGTAAATTATGGCATATGGGACAAAACCCAGCTGGATTCTTCTACCGCTTCTCATGGATTATCGCCTTCTTCTTAGTGTACCTAGCTTACTTAAGCTTACGCGAAGTTGAACGATTTACCGCAAAAGAAGCGAGCATCTTATTTGTCGGAATGGCGATTATTTTTGGGATT
This sequence comes from Granulicatella sp. 20925_1_28, assembly GCF_041433575.1. Lineage (NCBI taxonomy): Bacteria > Bacillati > Bacillota > Bacilli > Lactobacillales > Carnobacteriaceae > Granulicatella > Granulicatella sp. 20925_1_28. Next base: position 79,861 of record NZ_JAPWBS010000002.1, on the reverse strand, counting down.
GTTCAATTCCAAGAACATTCATTCTTAACAATTTGGCAACGTATCGCAACACTTGGTATTTTCATGATTATGCTTCTTGCATTGTTCTGGACAAAAGCGAAGAAACCATGGGCAGTGATTGCGGTATTGACGGCAGTTGAATTGACAGCCAATGCGGCCATTGTTCAGTCGCGTGTCGGATATACAGATGCGTATAAATACCATGATGCGGTTCTTCAATTGAAAGATGCCATCAATCCAATTCGCCCTGACGATACAGATTTCTACCGTATCAATAAGACATTTAACTTAAGTAAAAACGATCCGTTTATGGTCGATTACCCAGGTTTATCAGTATTTAGTTCGAACTTGGAAAATAGTACGCGTGATTTATTTGACCGCTTAGGAAATAACGGGATTAACGCAACAACATACTATCAAGGAACACCGCTGCAAGACGCACTCTTCTCAGTGAAGTATTTAGTGGCGCCAAAACCAGTGTATACAAAAGAATATCCTGATACTTCGAAGATGTATGTATTCGGAAATATGGTAACGCGTAAAGATATTACGTCAAAAGAACCAGTATATGAAGCTGTAAGAACGAAGACATATGAAACAGGATTAATCTTACCAATTGCTTATGGTGTGAATGATGCGACAGTGAATGTAAAACTGGAAAATCATCAACCAATTCAAAACCATAACAAGATTGTTCAAGCGGTGGGAGCTACAAGTGAAAACTACTTAACGCTTCTAGCAGCTAACGAAGTGAAGTTGGACAATATGGAAGTTCCAGATTCTTCTAAACCAGAGACGTATAAACGTGTAGATTCATCGAAACCAGGAACAATTACGTTTCATTTAGTGCCGCAGTCTTCTGAAGATTACTGGGTATCGATTCCACAAAAACTTTCTCATACGAATAAAAACAAAGTGAGAATTTTACTCAATGGAAATACGTATGACTTCCAAGATAAATTCCAACAAACACAACTCATTCAAGTGGCCCATGATTCAGTTGGAAAAGCCGTTGATTTAACGATTGAAATTGACACAGATGACGAATACAATTTGTCAGGTTTACGCCTAGCACGTTCAAATAGTGCCTTAGTAAATCGCATGATTGAAGAGCGTCAACTTCAAGGGATGAAAGTCACTCATTGGAATGATAGTCATATTCAAGGAACTGTGAATATCACAGACGATAGCACATGGATGATGACAAGTATTCCATATGAAAAAGGCTGGACAGTTAAAGTGGATGGTCAAGTCGTTGGAACGGCTAAAGTTTGGGATAGTCTTCTTGCTTTCCAAATTACACCTGGTGAACATACGATTGAGATGACTTATATGCCAGAAGGATTTATGGCAGGTTTCGTGATTTCAATCTTATCAATTTGTATTTATGTGTTAGCCATTTATAAAAAATGGATTTAATTGAATAGGAGTAGACTATAATGACAATTTCAAAAATGAAATTAAAATATAGTTCGCTATTCTTCGTTCCATTTGTGGTGATGTTGGGGGTCTTCCTAAGTTTAGGATTGACCCCTTTTTCGCAAAATTCGATTCATAGTGGAGACTTTCTTTCTCAATATTTTCCGCTTTATATCGGATTGCATAAGCTATTTTGGAGTGGAGATTTTAGTGGTCTATTTTGGTCCTTCGAGAAATCGCTTGGAGGAGCCATGCCAAGTGTCTGGGGCTTTAATAGTTTAAGTCCATTCACGTTTTTATATGTGATCTTTCCCATTTCAAGTTTTCAAGTCCTTAGCTATGTGATTCCACTTTTACGTGCTGGGGTGATGGGAGTTGTCTTTGGATATTTCTTAGAAAAGAAATTCCAAGGCGTATCGAAACATTACTGGTTATCATTAGGATTGGCTTCGTCATATGCCCTTAGCGGATTTGTCGTATCGCAACAGTACAATCCAAATTTCTTAGATAATCTGGTCTATATTCCGTTTATTCTCTTGGGAATTGAAGAGGTGGCAAGTGGGAAGCGTTCGGTGAAATTACCGTTGTTTCTTGCCATTAGTTTAATAACGGATTTTTATACAGGATATATGATGTGTCTCTTTGTGGCGCTCTATACATTTTATGTCGTCTTCTCGAAGGATATTTCGTTGAAAGAGGCGACTCTAAAACTAGCGAAAGTGGCATTATTTGCACTGATAGGGGTAGGCCTTGCAGCGTTCTGGCTATTGCCAGTCTTTAGTGCCTTATTAGAAAGTAAAGCAAGTGCGGGAAGTACCTTTGCATGGTCGTGGAATTCCGTGAATGATTTAGTCGCTATGCCGCAAAAATTCATCTTAGGATCCTTTGGTGAAAAAGAGTGGGGCGATTCTAAGGCGTTACCGCAACTCTTTATTGGTGGTTTAGGACTCTTTGGAGTATGTACCTTCTTTGCTAAAAAAGAGATTACACTTCGTAAGAAATTAGCGGCGACAGTCGTGTTACTTGTCTTACTGCTCTCATTTTCAATTCAAGGCTTCGACCAAATTTGGCATATGGGACAACGCCCAGTCGGTTTCTACTTCAGAAATTCGTGGGTAGCCAATAGCTTTATGCTAGTGCTAGCATCTGAAAGTCTAATGCAGTGGAAAGATGAGTTTCGCTTGAATGAGTTCTTAGTGGCCATCTTTGGATTTGGGTCAATTCTAGTATTGTCGACTCTAAGAATTCTGCAATATGTTGAGACCTCACAAAAAATACTCTCGTTTATTATTTGGACGATTATTTTATTAGCCTTCTTCTTTAGAAGAGCTGAGAGAGTTCGTAGGCTTCAATTAACGGCTGGCGTCGTGATTGTTGAGTTAATGGTGAGTTCGTTTGTTGGTTTTAGAAGAGCACCTTATTTTATCGGTAATGCAGGACTAAAGGAACAAATGGAATTTGCGATGGCTTTTGACAAGGAAGGATATAGCAATCCGAATCCTTTTACGCGAATGGAAATGCATAAGGGCTTGTCGCATGCGAACTTCCCGATAGCATTTGGCTATAATGGCGCTTCACATTTCACGTCGAGTCTTGAGCATGAGCTGATTGAAGAGATGAGTCACCTAGGACTTCCAACGTCTCAATCCGTGGTGAACTATACAAATCGTAATGTGATTTTAGATTCGCTTTTTGGAGTATCTCGCTTTATGATGGAAGGCGATGAAAAACGCGTCTTTGCGGATGTTCGCGGAATGTATGCCAAAGAAGGGGCAATGAAGAACTTCGCAATCTATCGGAACCCCTATGCGTTTTCTCTTGGTTATTTAACGAATGAAAATACGGCAACGAATATTGCCTTTGAAAAAAATCAACCAGTAGCCAATATCAACCAGCTCTTACAAGTGATTGGCCTATCTGGAACAAACGCATTGAGTGAAGTGAGCGTCCAAGAACCTGCGACGACGAATTTAACGAAGGGGCAGGAGAAATACACGCTAACAAACGAAGGTGAATCCGCAAAAATTGAATGGAAGTTCAATCTACAACCAAACAAACTTTATTTTGTCGAAATTCCAGAACGCCAAGCAGGTTCCGTGATTAAATCAAAAGTGATGCTAAATGGTATCGGTTATCCGTACGAGAATCGATTCCATGAAAATCAATTATGGATGATTGGAAATGGAAACTTAGATCAGACGATTACCTTTGCGATTGAGGACGCGAAAGCCAAAGAATGGGATCTTCGTGGCTTCAAGTTCTATACGATTGATATTACAACACTCGCAAATGCATTGACGCAGTATAAGAAAGCAAATGATATTACAATTGAGTCGTATACAAATGCGATGGTGAAGGCACATGTCACAGTGACAAATAGCGAACAGTCCTTTGCGACTTTTACGATTCCTTACCATTCGGGTTGGAGCGTCACAGTAGATGGCAAGAAACAAGAAGTGAAAAAAGCGCTTGGATTCTTTATGGGCGTTTCGCTAACAGAAGGAGAACACGAGATTGTTTGGCGTTATACGCCGCCAGGATTACATCTTGGAATGCTTATTTCTATTTCGTCACTACTCTTACTAATTTTTCTATGGAAAAAGCATAAAAATGAATAGATGATCATTAAAATAGTCTCTGAAATCGTGATGATTTTAGAGATTATTTTTTTTCGTGTTTTTACAGGCCGTACTTTTGTAATTGAGGGTGTTTAGTGGGTATAATGACCTATTGATTAGAGAAAGGAAAGTGATGAAGTGATGGATGCGACAAGTATGGCTAATGCCGTTCGCTCGAAAAAAGTGAGTCCTGTAGAATTAGTGACAAAAACGATTCAACGCGCGCAGTCACTGAATCCTTCTCTTAATGCAATTGTTTACGAGCAATATGAAGAAGCGCTAGAAAAGGCAAAACACTTTAAACTAACCAATCAACCCTTTGCGGGAGTTCCTATTTTTCTAAAAGACTTAGGGCAGGAGCAAAAAGGGAGCGTCTGTACATATGGCTCACGCTTATTCAAGGATGTAAAAAGCACGCAGACTGATAACTTTGTCAAACGTTTAGAAGAACTCGGCTTTATCATTATGGGACGTACAAATACTCCGGAATTTGGATTCAAGACCGTCAGTGATAACACTCTCCATGGTCCCGTTCGAAATGCGGTGAATTCTGAGAGAAATGCAGGAGGGTCTAGTGGTGGTGCTGCAGCTATTGTAGCAAGCGGAATTTCACCAATTGCAGCAGCTAGTGATGGTGGTGGATCGATTCGAATTCCGGCTAGTCATAATGGCTTGATTGGCCTGAAACCTTCTAGAGGTCGTATTATTGTTGGCCCTGGTTCCTATCGTGGATGGAATGGCGCAACCGTTCATTTTGCGCTGACAAAAACCGTTCAAGATACAAAAAACTTATTATTTCATATGCAAGAGTGCCAGATGGAAAGTCCATTTCCATTACCGAAACTGAGTTACGAACAGCTTTATAAAACAGAAAAAATAAAACCATTAAGAGTGGCGGTGTTGTTACAGTCACCTGTTGGAGAAGCGGTCTCTAAGGATGCGGTGGATGCTGTGTCACAGATTGCCCGTTTCTTTGAAAATCATGGGCACTCTGTGACACTTCTACAAAAGGATCCGGTCGACGGTGTCGCGCTGCAAAAAGGATTTTATATCATCAGTGCTGTTGAGACGGAGCTGATGTTCCAAAATATTGAACGCCAACTAAAGCGTTCGGTGACACGTGACGATATGGAACTAATGACATGGGCGATTTATCGCAGTGGCCTGGATATTTCAGGAATGGAGTACTCTAAAGTGGCTTCAAGTTGGGATATTTATGCTGAGCAGATGGAGCAGTTACACGAGCAGTATGATGTGCTATTATTGCCAACGGTTGCACAGGCCGCTCCGAGTCTTGTTCCGTATGAGTTATCTGCGGATTTACAATCCAAACTCAGTCGCATTGATGACTTTACAAAAGACCAGAAACAACAATTACTCTGGGAAATGTTCGAGGAGAGCGTAGCAGATACGCCATTTACACAGCGATTTAATATTACAGGTCAACCAGCGATTAGCTTGCCAGTTCACCGCACTAAAGAGGGACTTCCGATTGGAGTACAACTCGCTGCAGCCAAAGGAAGAGAAGACTTGCTCCTACAAATCGCAGAATGGTTCGAACAGGAACAATTATTACAAGTAACAAAACAGTAGAAAGAAGTGAAAGTGTGTCAAAAACAGAAGCTTTATTTAAGCCTTTCGAATTAAAAAAAGGAGTCACATTGGACAATCGATTTGTGCTTTCTCCAATGGTGACGAACTCTTCGACGAAAGAAGGTCATATTACAGAAGATGATTTAAAATACGCCGAGCGTCGTGCGCATGCAGCAACCCTTCAAATTACAGGTGCAGCATACGTGAACAAGCACGGACAGCTTTTCGAGTATGGATTTAGTGCGACTTCTCTAGACGATATCGAAGGCTTAACGAAATTAGCCAAAGCGATGAAATCAGGTGGAGCGAAAGCCATCTTACAATTAACGCATGCCGGACGTTTTGCAAGTCATGCCTTAAACCGTGACCGCTATGTGTATGGTCCAAGTGCGATGACATTGCAATCGCCTTTCCCACATGAAGTGAAAGAATTAACCGTAGAAGAAATTCATGGCATTATCGAAGATTATCGTCGTGCTGCACTAATCGCTGTCCAGTCTGGATTCGACGGGCTAGAAATTTCATCGGCACAGCGATTACTTATCCAAACCTTCTTCTCAACGTTCTCAAATGAACGAACAGATGAGTATGGCTGTAAAACATTAGAGGACCGCTCAAAAATTGGGATGGAAGTTTTAACGGCTGTTCAAGAAGTGATTGATGAATATGCTACAGATGATTTTATTTTAGGATTCCGTGCGACTCCTGAGGAAACGCGTGGAAATCAAATTGGATACACTGTTGATGAGTTCCTAGAGTTCTTCGAAGACGCGCTTAAAAAAGTAAACATTGACTACTTAGCCATTGCAAGCTGGGGACATGATGTCTTTAGAAATAAAGTTCGTGCCAAGGGACCACATCAAGGTGAACTCGTTAATAAAGTCGTCTATGAGCGCTTGAAAGGACGTGTCGCAGTGATTGCTTCAGGCGGCATTAATTCTAAAGAAAAAGCCCTCGAAGCATTGGAAAATGCAGATTTAGTAGGGCTTTCAACACCATTTATCACGGATCCAGAGTTTGCCGTGAAGATTCAAGAAGGTAACGAATCAGAGATTCAACTAACGATTAAACCAGAAGCGCTTGAAGCCTTAGCAATTCCAAAGGCAGCCTTTAAAGATATCGTTCCTTTAATGGATTTTGGAGAGTCGCTTGAAAAAGAAGCACGAGATTTCTTCAGAGGACTCGAAGCCAACTACGAGGGGAGAGAGACGAATGAAAATTAGTCTGTTAGATTATGGTCTCGTAGATGAAGGAAAAACGAGCGCAGAGGCTGTTCGTGAAACGCTGGAGTTAGCGCAATTAGCAGACGAACTGGGATTCCATCGTTTCTGGGTGAGTGAACATCATAATGTGCCGGCTCTATCGATTAGTGCTCCAGAAGTGGTGATTCCTTATCTTGCTAGCCACACGAAGAATATTCATATTGGTTCTGGTGGAATCATGGGGCTTCATTATTCGCCATATAAGGTGGCTGAAATGATGTCAACGCTTGAAGTATTATTCCCAGGACGTGTGGATATTGGTCTTGGCAATTCGCCAGGAACGCCTCTTGTAGGTCGTCATTTACAGTCGCTTTATTCCAAAGAGCAATACGCACTGTGGTTAGAAAAGCTCCAACAGTATTTGGAAGAAGCACGTAGTAAAGGCGTGGTTGTTCCAGAAACGGAGGATGTTCCAGAACAGTTCCTTCTTGGAATGGGCGGCCAGTCGATTGAGTCAGCGGCCTCACTAGGCTTGAGTTTTGTCTATGGTGTGTTTCCGTATATTCCTCAAGACCCTGTGGAGTTGGCGAAAAGTCTTTCTAAGAAATATCGCAGCACCTTTAAACCTGGACCACATAGTAAACCAAGCAACTTCGTACTAGCGGTATTTGTAGTTATTGCAGATACGAGCGAAGAAGCCGAAGAGATGGCGAAACCATTAGATTTATGGATGCTTGGAAAACAGGATTTTTCAGAATTTCATACCTTCCCAACACAAAAAGATGTGGAAGAATATAAACTAACGCAGCGTGATCGAGAGAAGATTGTAAGCAACCGCAGCCGACTCATTGTGGGGAACCCACGTGAAGTTTTTGAACAAATGGAGGCTCTAAGAGCAGTCTCCAACCCTGACGAGCTTTTATTTATCCCACTCGTCGGTTCCATTGAAAAAAGAAAACGTTCAGTAGAATTACTTGCTGAATTATATAAAGGAGAACAATAAAATGAGAAAATTTGCTAACTTTTTATGGATTGATAAAGAAGGAGAAAACTACACGATTCGTATGACGCCAGAACTTCAAGATGATGTCGGTACAATTGGATTCGTTCAATTCAATATGGATGATCAATTAGAAGCTGAAGACGAAATCTTAAGTTTAGAAGCAAGTAAAACAGTGATGTCGATTGTGACACCACTTGCAGGGAAAGTCGTAGCTAGAAACTTAGCGGCAACAGAAAATCCTAAATTACTAAACTCTGAAAAACCAGAAGAACACTGGTTAGTGACATTAACGGATGTTGATGAAGCAGCATTCTTGGCATTAGAAGATGAATAATCATACAGAAGAGCAGTTGCTCAAACAAATGATTGAGATCTTGTCGCAGGAATCAGGAGAAAGCATTGAAGTTGAAGGAAAAACTCCAGAAGAGTTGAAGACGCTATGGCGAGGACTTGTGAATGTAAGACAACCAAAAGACGCCCCTGCAGACTATCTCGTTTTAGAGAATGAGTATTTACAAGAATACCATGCTCCAAGAGTTCAGACATTAGCAGATTGCGCGTCGACAGCAAACGACCAAATCAAACTCTATGATGGCGATTTATGTGAACTGAAAGTCGATGCGATTGTGAATGCGGCGAATAGTGAGATGCTTGGATGTTTTATTCCAAACCATCGCTGTATTGATAATGCAATTCATACTTTTTCAGGAATTGAACTTCGCTCCTTTTGCCACCATTTAATGGAAGAACAAGGGAAAAAGGAACCTGTTGGAAAAGCAAAAATGACGCCAGCATTCAACTTGCCTTCGAAGTACATTATTCATACGGTTGGGCCCTTTTTACCTCCAGGGCAAAAAGTAACGCCACTTCGTGAACAGTTACTTGCTGGTTGTTACAAGAGTTGTCTAGAAACAGCAATTAAAGCAGGACTTACCTCGATTGCTTTTTGCGGAATTTCAACAGGAGAGTTTGGTTTTCCAAAAGAACCTGCTGCGCGTATAGCCGTGGATACAGTGAACAAGTGGTTGCAGGATACGTCTTCAACAATGATCGTTGTCTTTTCAACGTATACTAAAGAAGATCAATCAATTTATCAGAAATTATTATCAGGAGAACAGTAGAATGACGAAATGGAATGCATTACAAAAAGAAAGAACAACTGAAGCTAGTCTACTGGCAGATATATTCCAGGAAGCAGATGCTATTGTGGTTGGTATCGGGGCTGGGATGTCGTCAGCAGATGGATTCACCTATATTGGAAGTCGATTCGAAGATGCTTTTCCTGATTTTATCGAGAAGTATCAATTTTTAGATATGTTACAAGCGAGTTTATTTCACTTTCCAAGTTGGGAAGAGTATTGGGCATTTCAAAGTCGTTTTATTGCACTCAATTACCTGGATCAACCTGTGGGACAATCGTATGTGGAACTCTTAGAAATGCTTAAAACAAAGCCATACCACATTATCACTACGAATGCGGATAATGCGTTTTGGGTGGCTGGATATGACAAAGAGAAGGTTTATCATATTCAAGGCGAATATGGGCTTTTCCAATGTAGTCAGCACTGTCATCCAAAAACGTATAGCGATGATACCTTAGTTCGCAAGATGATTGTCGAGCAAAAAGACATGAAGGTTCCGTATGAACTGATTCCGTTCTGCCCAGAATGCGGAGCACCGCTTGAAATTAATAAGCGTAACGCTGAAAAAGGAATGGTAGAGTCAGCTGATTTCTTTGCACAAAAAGCACGCTATGATGCGTTTTTAGAAGAACATAAAAATGATAAGGTTCTCTTTTTAGAGATTGGAGTGGGCTTTACAACGCCACAATTTATCAAGACCCCTTTCCAAAAATGCGTACAAGCTAATCCAAATGCGCTATTTGTAAGTATGAATCATAAACATTATCGCATTCCACTTGCGCTAAGAGAGCAAACCGTACAATTGTCAGAAAACATCGCCCCATTAATTCATGGGACGTATCAAGAGCTTAAAGGAGAATAAACGATGTATTTAATCGAACCAATCCGTGATGGAAAATATGTAAAAGATGGAGCAGTAGCGCTTGCGATGCAAGTATATGTGCAAAGTAATGTCTTCCTAGACGATGACATCTTGTTCCCATATTACTGCGACCCAAAAGTTGAAATTGGAAAATTCCAAAATACAATCGCCGAAGTGAACGAGGAGTATTTAAAAGAAAACAATATTCTTGTTGTTCGTCGTGACACAGGTGGTGGTGCCGTGTATGTGGACTCTGGTGCCGTGAATGTATGCTATTTAATTCAAGACAATGGAATCTTTGGAGATTTTAAGAGAACGTATGAACCAGCTATTAAAGCTTTACATGAACTCGGCGCAACAGCTGTAGAACAAACAGGGCGTAACGACTTAACCATTGAAGGGAAAAAAGTATCCGGAGCTGCGATGACGATCAGCAATGGTCGTGTATACGGTGGTTTCTCGCTCTTATTAGATGTCGACTATGATGCGATGGAAAAAGTCTTGAACCCAAACAAGAAGAAATTACAATCGAAGGGGATTCAATCGGTTCGTGCACGTGTGGGAAGTATTCGTCCATATCTTGCTCCAGAATATCAAAACGTGACGGTAGATGAGTTCAAAAACTTAATCACTTGTAAGATTTTGGGAATCAACTCGATTGATGAAGCGAAACGTTACGTGTTAACGGAAGAAGATTGGAAAGCAATCGATGAACTCACAGCTTCTAAATATAAAAACTGGGAATGGAATTATGGCCAATCTCCACAATATAGTGATTACCGTGATGGACGTTTCGCATGCGGAACAATTCAATGCTACTTAGAAGTGGAGCAAGGTAGAATTTCAAATTGCCGTATTTATGGAGATTTCTTTGCAAAAGGAAATGTACAAGAAGTCGAAGAAAAACTAAAAGGTGTTCGTATGGTCAAAGAAGACTTAGTGGACGTCTTAAGCGAAATCGATTTAAGCAACTACTTTGGCGCAGTTACTGCTGAAGAATTTGCGGGACTCATTTTAGGAGAATAGAGTAAAAAATAACGTTATACCGTATACGGTATAACGTTATTTTTATAGAAAAGGCTGAAGCGGGGTGCTTCAGCCTTTTTGCTTGATTAGTCTAATTCTTCTTTTGCTGGAATACTGTGAGCTAGACGGCTTGCTGCAGCGGCAGCAATAGCACCAACTAAGTCATCTAAGAAGATGTTTACTTTACCAGTTGATTTATCATCTAAGTTTTTAAGAATTCCCGGTTTTACTTTATCGATATAACCATAGTTTGTAAATCCAATAGAACCATATACGTTTACGATAGATAATGCTAAGATTTCATCGACACCGTATAAGGGCTCGTCTTGAGATAGAATATCGTTTAATAATGGATGTAATTTCTTTTCTTCTGCTAATTTATCCATTTCAATACCTGTGATAACGGCGTTTTGAACTTCACGTTTTTTCAATACGCTATTAACGTTCAATAAGCATTCTTCTTTCGTTAATCCTGGTACATATTTTTCTTGTAAGAAATAAACTAATTCAGCAATTTGTTCTAATTCTACACCGCGCTCAGATAGTAATTCTAAACAGCGATTGTGTAATTCTTTTGGGCTTTTCATATGAAAAATCCTCCTTTTAACAAATTATGAAACCCTTTTAAAAAGAGTAGCTTTTTATTTTAACACAAAATAGAAAAACGCCCAAATGAATTGAGCGTTCTTTTTGAAATTTTGTAAACGGTTAGAACATCGATGAGCTATGAATTGTGCTCGGACGGCTATTGGGGTTTACGTAAGTCATTGCAGCATTAATGGCAACAGGTGCTTCACCAAATCCTGTCGCAATGATTTTAACCTTGCCTTCGTATGTTGCGATATCTCCAACGGCAAAGACACCAGGAAGAGTCGTCTCCATTTGGCTGTTTGTCACGATGGTGTTACGAACCACATCGAATCCCCAGTTCTTCATTCCTCCAATAGAGGAAGAGAAGCCATAGTTCACGATAAAATCGTCAACAGGAAGTTCCATTTGGTCTTCACCTTTAGCGTGTTTCAATACAACGGATTGAATGTTTGTACTATCACCAATGATTTGGTCAGGAAGATACGGTGTTAAGATTTCAACGCTTGATTCTTCTAATTGTTTCACGCTATGTTCTTGTGCACGAAATTGTGGGCGACGATGAACAATCGTTACTTTCTTTGCGATTGGTTCCAAGGCAAGTGCCCAGTCTACCGCAGAGTCACCACCACCGCAGATGGCTACAGTACGGTCGCGGAAACGCTCTAAGTTCGTTACGAAGTAGTGTAGGTTGCTGTTTTCATAAGCTTCTGCATTTTCTACATCGAGTTTACGCGGACGGAAGGCTCCATTCCCACAAGCGATAATCACCGTTTTCGCCAAGTGAGTTTGCTTTGAAGTAATCACTTCATACCCGAAATCTGTTTTGTTTAACTCGAGTGCTTCTTCTTCTAAGCAGAACTGTGTTTCTGGGAAACGTTCGAGCTGCTTTTTCAAGTTCTCGACTAAATCGCCTGCTGTAATTTCAGGGAAGGCTGGAATATCGTAAATCATTTTTTCAGGATAAAGCATTCCTGGTTGCCCACCTAATTGGGGCAATGTTTCAATAATTTTAACAGACGCTTGACGTAAGCCCGCGTAAAAGGCGGTGAAAAGCCCAACAGGCCCACCGCCGATAATAATAATATCAACAATTTCTTGTGTCACTTTGTACCTCCAATTAATAGAAGATTCTTAAAATAAAGGCCATTGCGATACCAGTTAGTACACCGGCGAACACCTCGATGGGTTTGTGACCTAGATATTTTTTGATAATTAATTTTTTGTTTTCTTCTGTGTCAAAGAGATCAATTGGATCGTCTTCAGATTCGATTTCAACATGCTTTAATGCGCTTGATTCTTCACGTATTTGTTCTTCGTATAATTTTTGTAGGAGAATTCCTTGCTCACCACTTTGACGACGAACGGCCATAGCATCGAACATAACGATTAGGCCAAAAGTAGTTGCGATAGCAACAAATGGCGAAGCAAATCCGTGGTCAATAATTAACGCTGTAATCAGCGAGCTAACAGCAGCTGAGTGAGAACTTGGCATTCCACCAGTGCTAGTTACTAATGAAACGTTTGCGCCTGCTTTTTTTGAGAAGAGCGCAATCGGGAATTTGACAAATTGTGCAAATAGAATCGAGCAAACAGAAGCGATTAATGGATAATTTCGTAATATTGTCATTAAACTCTCACTCTTTCTTTTTTCTATACTCAAATACTATACCACGAAACAAAGAAAATCACTAAAGAAAATTTGTAGAACTTTTTTATTTTTTTATTAAGAATGATAAGAACGCTAAATTGCACCCGTTTGGCTTTTGTGGTTTAATAGAGGATGGTAGATGAGTAATCATTAGTATGAATTAAAAGGAGATGGAAAAATGAGTCAATTTCCACAATTGAATGAAGTGAATGAAAAGAATCCACTCGTGATTGTGCATACGAATCAAGGAGATTTCACATTGGAATTATTCCCTGAAGTAGCTCCTAAAACAGTGGAGAATTTCGTAACACATGCAAAAAATGGATATTATGATGGTGTAATTTTCCACCGTGTCATTGAAGACTTCATGATTCAAGGTGGCGACCCAACTGGAACAGGTATGGGTGGCGAGTCTATTTACGGACGTACTTTCGAAGATGAATTTTCAAGAGAAGCATTCAACTTGTATGGAACTTTATCAATGGCAAATGCAGGCCCAAACACAAATGGATCTCAATTCTTCATTGTTACAGCAAAACAAGTGCCCGCACAAATGTTGAAACAATTAAAAGATGGCGGCTGGCCTGAAGAAATTGTTGAAGAATACGCTAAAGTGGGTGGGACACCTTGGTTAGACCACCGTCACACAGTATTTGGACGCGTTGTTGAAGGGATGGACGTTGTTCTTAAGATTGAAGGCGTAGAACGCAATGCGCAAGATCGTCCACTAGAAGATGTTGTGATTGAATCGATGGACGTAAAAGCGTAGGAGGTTCTATGAGCAAAACTTTTAGAATTGGAGACATCGTTACGGCTAAAGTAACGGGTGTACAAAATTACGGAGTTTTCTTGGAGCTAGACGAAGATACGCAAGGTTTGATTCATATTTCTGAGTGTAAACATGGATATATGGATAATGTGCATGATTTTGTAAAAGTGGGACAAGAAGTGACAGCCAAAGTCATTGATGTCGATGAATTCTCAAATAAGATTAGTTTATCGATTCGAGCACTCGAAAAACTCGATGTACCAGATGTTCCGCAACGAATCAAGAAAAATCGTAAACGCTATGTTCCGTCTATAGGCTTTTCAAGCTTAGCGAAGAAGTTGCCAGAGTGGATCGAAGAAGCTCAAGAAAAATTTGTAAAAGATAAAAACAAAAATTAATAAAAAAATCGTTATTGAATACGAAGGAGGCATTCAAATGGGACATATTTCATTTGATTATTCAAAAGCATTAGATTTCTTCAGCCAAGAAGAAATTGACAATTTACAATCAACAGTAACAGCGTTAGATAAAGACTTACGCGAAGGATTAGGCGCAGGAAATGACTTCACAGGTTGGGTTAACTTACCACGCGACTATGACAAAGAAGAATTCGCTCGTATTAAAGAAGCTGCTAAAAAGATTCAAGAAGAATCTGAAGTATTAGTGGTTATCGGTATCGGTGGTTCTTATTTAGGCGCGCGTGCAGCGATTGATTTCTTAAACCACGCTTTCTATAACTACTTACCAAGCGACAAACGTAAAACTCCGCAAGTATTATTTGCAGGAAACAGCATTAGCTCAACTTACTTACAAGGGTTAATCGACTTAATCGGTGACCGTGATTTCTCAGTGAACGTAATTTCTAAATCTGGTACAACTACAGAACCAGCGATTGCTTTCCGTGTATTCAAAGATTTATTAATTAAGAAATATGGTAAAGAAGAAGCTGTAAATCGTATTTACGCTACAACTGACCGCGCTCGTGGAGCATTAAAATCAGAAGCAGATGTTGAAGGTTACCAAACATTTGTAATTCCAGATGATGTTGGTGGACGTTTCACAGTATTAACAGCTGTAGGATTACTTCCAATTGCAGTAACTGGTGCAGATGTAGATGCATTAATGCAAGGAGCTGAAGATGCACGTGTGGCATACAGCTCATCAAACTTAAAAGAAAACGAAGCTTACCAATACGCTGTAGCACGTAATGTGTTATACCGCAAAGGAAAAGTGACAGAGTTATTAATTAACTACGAACCAACATTACAATACTTCTCTGAATGGTGGAAACAATTATTTGGTGAATCAGAAGGGAAAGACTTCAAAGGAATTTATCCTTCAAGTGCAAACTTCTCAACGGATTTACACTCACTAGGACAATACATCCAAGAAGGTCGTCGTAACATCTTCGAAACAGTTATCAAAGTGGGCAAACCAAATGAAGAAGTAACAATTCCTGAAACAGAAGAAGATTTAGATGGATTAGGATACTTACAAGGTAAAACAATGGACTTTGTAAATACAAAAGCCTTCCAAGGAACATTACTTGCTCATACAGATGGTCAAGTTCCAAACTTTGTAGTGAACATTCCTGATATGTCAGCTTACACATTAGGACACTTAATCTACTTCTTCGAAATCGCAGTAGGTCTTTCAGGTTACTTAAATGGCGTTAACCCATTTGACCAACCAGGGGTAGAAGCATACAAGAAAAACATGTTTGCTTTACTTGGAAAACCAGGATTCGAAGATTTAGCAAAAGAATTAAACGAACGTCTATAATCAACTGACCGCATTCTCAAACTGAGGATGCGGTATTTTTGTATCTTTGTACGCTCGAATTGGGAAAAGAACTTGCGACAAAGGGCGTTTTGAACTAACATAGGTCTTACAAGAAGTGTTGGAGGAAAAAGATGAGAGTCATTGGATTAACAGGCGGTATCGCTAGCGGAAAATCAACCGTTTCAAATTTGTTTAAGATCTCTGGAGTTCCGGTTATTGATGCCGACCTTGTAGCAAGACAAGTCGTCGAAAAAGGGACTGCCGGATTAACTGCGCTCGTGAGCCGTTTTGGTGAGGCTATTTTAAACGCTGATGGAACGTTAAATCGAACTGAACTTGGACGGAAAATGTTCAGTGATGATGGGGTTCGAAAGGAAATAAATGACATTCTTCAACCGCTTATTCGCCAAGAGATTACAGGAAAGATGACAGACTACCAAGAGCAAGGAAAACCGCTTATCGTCTTAGACCTTCCACTCTTATTTGAAATGAACTATGAGAGCTTATGTGATGACATCATCGTGGTGGCAGTTTCTGTAGAAACGCAAATTGCTCGCATGGAAAAACGAAACGGATATACAAGGCAAGAAGCGTTAGAGCGAATCCAGTCACAGATGCCTTTAGAAGAAAAAGTAAAGAGAGCAACGATTGTGTGGTCGAATGAAGGAACCCTTCAAGAGTTAGAACAAAAAGTCCATCAGTGGCTACTCGAAAATTTCCTTAAAAAATGATATAATAAATCGAATAAGCACAAAAAAGGAGAGGTGTTTGCAATGCAATGTCCAAAATGTAAAAACAATGGTTCTCGCGTAGTTGATAGTCGTCCAGCCGATGATGGTCGTTCTATTCGTAGAAGAAGAGAATGCGAAGAATGTGGCTACCGTTTTACAACATTCGAGCGCTTAGAAAAGGCGCCATTGCTTGTCATTAAACGTAACGGGAATCGCGAAGAATTTAGCCGTGAAAAATTATTAAACGGATTAGTTCGTTCAGCAGAAAAACGTCCAGTATCACTGGGACAATTAGAGAATATCGTGAATGAAATTGAACGTTCCATCAACCAAGAGGGAGAAAATGAAGTGTCAAGCACTCTTATTGGGGAAATGGTGATGGATCACTTAGCCAAAATTGATGATATCGCGTATATTCGTTTTGCGAGTGTGTATCGTCAATTTACAGACCGCAAAATGTTCTTAAAAGAATTAGAAAGAATGTCTATGATTATGGACAGCCAAGAAAAATAGGAAGGAATTACAAGAATGCACTCAAAAGAGTTTCCGTGGGCACAGTATAAGCCTAAAGACGGTATCCTCGTGGTACAGCCCGTGTGGATTACCGAAAGAGAAATCCAATTTTTAATGCAATTATACGCTCCGTTCATTGGAAAAGAAGCGACTCTTTTGTATGCGACTTTGTACGGTGAGTTATCTCCATCAGAGTATGAGAGCGAAGTCTTCTCCATTTCTGAATTATTGTCGATGACGAATTTAGGAATGCCAGACTTTTACTTAGCAAAGACTCGCTTGGAAGGGATTGGATTACTGAAAACGTATCGTAAGGAGCCAACTGCTTCACGTCCTCAAACGTACACGATGGAATTACAAGCGCCAACGTCTCCGCGTCTCTTTTTCAAAGATGCCTTGCTTTCGACATTGCTGTTAAACCAAATTGGGAATCATCGTTTTGAGAAATTAAAACAACGATTCTTAGTGTCAAAACCAGGCGATTTAGGAGAAAACGAAAGTGCGCAATTTGAAGAAGCGTACCGACTTCCTTATAACATGGAGACTTATACAAGAAACCACGCGCAAGAAAACCGCATGGTATTAGATAGCAAGCAACAACCGGAATTCGAGTTTACGTCGGATGTGGATTGGGATTTAATCGAAGGACTATTAAAAACAGAATTCGTTGATTTGGATTCTATCACAAAAGACGTTCGCAAAATCGTCGATGCGTTATATCGCGCGTATGGTTTTACAGAACAAGAAATCGCACAATTTTTAGTGATTGCTTCTGATCTAACAACAAAAGTTATTGATGAAGAGTTCTTGTTGAAATTAGGACAAGAGGCTGCTCAAGATAAAGTGACGCAACTTCGCAGTGAAGAAGTGGTTGAAACACCAATCGCAGAGCCGACTGAAGTACAAGTGGTGGAAGGAGTCTCACAAGAAGAGTTAGCCATCCAACAATTGATTCAAGCTGCCAAAGCGATGGCGCCGATTGACTTTGTTTCAAGCATCAAGGCGCAAAAGAAAGGCTATGTCTCAAAAGCAGAACGTCAATTAATTTTTGATTTGGTATCTGTCAGTGGGCTACCAAATGAAGTGTTGAATATTTTATTCCACTATGCTTTAGTGCAGCTCGATAACGCGACGCTTGCTCGAAACTTTATCGATGCGATTGCCAACGACTGGGCTACAAAAGAAATCAAGACGGCTCAAGAGGCGATGGAAGCAGTCAGAAACCGCGACTTGCAACGAGAAGTGAAACGAAAACAACAACTTCATAATGCAGGTAAAAATAGCTATAGAAGAAATAATGGTTATCAAGAACAACTGCCAGATTGGGCAAAAGATTCTAATGCGAAGGAGAAACAAACTCCTGCTCCGACTGAAGGTCAACCAACACAGGTTTCAAGTAATTTGGCCGAGCAAATCGCAAAATTAAAAACAAGTAATCAAAGAGAACAACAATAACGGAGGTGAACGAATTGGAAGGATTAAAAGGATTTTTAGATCAAAGAGGAGCCGCACAAGGCATGCCGAACATGCAAAACATCGAAAAAGAAATCTTTGAAGATGAAGAAGTAAAAGCTTTTCTTGAACAACATAAAGAAGAATTGACTCCGGAAGCTATTCGTAAAGGAATGTCTGCGTTATTGGAGTTTCGAATGGAAAGAGATGCCAGAAAGAATCACAAGGAAGTGAAAGCTCCAGGCCTCGAACCATGTTTAGAAGTGCATAATGGATTTATTTTAGTGAATTATAAACGTACTGAAGAAGCGATTCGCCAGGAAAGAGAACGCAAGCGTAGACGTCTGATACATTCGATTAATATGCCGAAAAATATCGCAGAAGCTCGCTTCTCAGATACGGCTCTTACAAAAGAAAGAGAAGATGTCATTCGAGAGTTATTGAATTTTATCGAAGCATACAAAACGGACAGCACTACATACCATAAAGGTTTATACTTAGCAGGACCTTTTGGGGTTGGTAAAACATATATGATGGGCGCTTTAGCAAATGAGCTTTCTGAGAACGGCATTGAAACGACGCTTGTCAATGTTCCAACGTACAGTGCAGAAATTAAGCAAGCCATTGCGACAAATACCGTTGAAGCGAAATTAGTATCGATTAAAAATACACCAATCTTAGTATTGGATGATATCGGTGCGGAAATGAATAGCGCATGGTTTAGAGATGAAGTGTTGATGGTTATCTTACAACACCGTATGTTGCAAGAATTACCAACGTTCTTCACATCGAACTTCACGATTGATCAGTTAGAAGCGCATTTTGCTCATTCAAACAAAGGAGACCAAGAACTTCTTAAAGCAAAACGTCTGATTGAACGGATTCGTTTCTTAGCAAAAGAGTATTTTGTTGATGGACAAAATCACAGAAATCCATCCGAGATGAAAATGCTTGAAAATATGAAAGATTAGTGGTTAAATACTAATGAACTAAATATTTTGAAAATGATGAAAAAGACAAGAAACTATCTCTTGGTTATATTTCAGCGAGAAGTGGGTTGGTGCAACACTTCATCCGGAATAGTTTTACCACTTTTGAATCTTTGCTTGAAACTTAGTAGAGCAAGGCGCATCGGAGCGTTATTCCGTTGAGGTTTATCTTTTTTGATGAACAAATTTGGGTGGAACCACGTAGAATATGACGTCCCATAGTTTGCAGTAGCAGACTATGGGATTTTTTGTTTATTTCAGAAATTTCAAAAAGAAAGAAGGAAGAAAATGTCAATGATTAAAATTACTTTTCCAGATGGTGCCGTTAAGGAGTTTCCAAAAGGAATTACAGTAAAAGAAGTTGCAGAAAGCATTAGCAAAAGTTTAGCGAAAAAAGCATTAGCAGGTAAAGTGAACGGAGAATTAGTAGACTTCGATCGTCCAATCGAAGAAGATGCTTCTATCGAAATCGTTACACCAGATCACGAAGATGCATTAGGAATCTTACGTCACTCAACAGCACACTTATTAGCACACGCATTAACTCGTTTATACCCAGGAATTCACTTCGGAGTTGGACCTGCGATTGAAACAGGATTCTACTACGATACTGATATGCCAAATCAATTAACAGAAGATGCTCTTCCAGAAGTGGAAGCGGAAATGATGAAAATCGTTAAAGAAAACTACCCAATCGTTCGTCGCGAAGTAAGCCGTAAAGAAGCATTAGAAATCTTCGCAAACGACCCTTATAAAGTAGAATTAATTAATGGTTTACCTGAAGACGAAACAATTACTGTCTACCAACAAGAAGACTTCGTAGACTTATGTCGTGGTATCCACGTTCCTTCAACAGGACGTATTCAAGTCTTCAAATTATTATCACTTGCAGGGGCTTACTGGAGAGGAAACTCTGATAATAAGATGATGCAACGTGTATACGGAACTGCATTCTTTGATAAAGCAGACTTAAAAGAATTCTTGAAAATGCGTGAAGAAGCCAAAGAACGTGACCACCGTAAATTAGGAAAAGAATTAGATTTATTCATGATTAGCCAAGAAGTTGGTTCAGGATTACCATTCTGGTTACCAAAAGGGGCTACAATCCGTCGTACAATCGAACGTTACATCGTAGATAAAGAAATCAGCCTTGGATATCAACACGTGTACACTCCAGTTATGGCTGATGTAGGTCTTTACAAAACTTCAGGTCACTGGGCTCACTATCAAGAAGATATGTTCCCACCAATGGACATGGGCGATGGCGAAATGCTTGTATTACGTCCAATGAACTGTCCTCACCATATGATGGTTTATAAAAACCACATCCATAGCTACCGTGAATTACCAATTCGTATTGCTGAATTAGGAATGATGCACCGTTATGAAAAATCAGGTGCGTTATCAGGTTTACAACGTGTACGTGAAATGACTCTTAACGATGGACATACATTCGTTCGTCCAGACCAAATTAAAGACGAATTCAAACGTATCCTAGACCTAATCCGTGAAGTATATAGCGACTTCAATGTAAAAGATTATCGTTTCCGTTTAAGCTACCGTGATCCGGAAGATAAACATAAATACTTCGATGACGATGAAATGTGGAACAAAGCAGAATCAATGTTAAAAGAAGCCATGGATGAAATGGGATTAGAATACTTCGAAGCTATCGGTGAAGCAGCATTCTACGGTCCTAAATTAGATATTCAATTCCGTACTGCAATGGGATTAGAAGAAACAATGTCTACAATCCAATTAGACTTCTTATTACCAGAACGCTTCGACTTAACATATGTTGGGGAAGATGGAGATAACACTCACCGTCCAGTGGTTATCCACCGTGGGGTTGTTTCAACTGCAGAACGTTTCGTAGCATACTTAATCGAAGAATACAAAGGAGCATTCCCAACTTGGTTGGCTCCAGTCCAAGCAACAATCATTCCTGTAAGTGTGGAACATCATTATGATGCTGCACGTGAGTTGAAAGAAAAAATGGCTCGCTTAGGAATGCGTGTAGAACTTGATGACCGTAATGAAAAAATGGGTTACAAGATTCGTGCATCTCAAACTCAAAAAATCCCTTATCAATTAGTAATTGGGGATAAAGAGGTTGAAGAAGGTACTGTAACGGTTCGTCGTTATGGCTCTAAAGAAACTAAATCAATGTCTGTTGAAGCGTACTTAGAATACGTACAACGCGAGATTGCAAACTTCTCTCGCCCGCTTGAAGACTAATTTTTCAAAGGCTCGTAGCAATACGAGTCTTCTTTGTGCTTAATTATAAATATAAAACCGAAGGTTTTGATTTATGGCGGTATTCGGTTTAAGAAGGAGATTTCTGCTTCTTATAAAATATAGGAGAGTGCATTTTTATAGAGGTGTCGTTCTTTCGAATCGATGCGGATGTCTTCATAAAAGCTGTAATGGGATACCGGTGCAAGCCTTGGTCTTGCACCTTCAAAGCCTCAAAAACGGGAGTAAGGAATGAATTCCTAACTCCCGTTAATTCGTTTTGATATGATTCCCCATTACTGCTTTTATAGAATCCGCATGATTCTCCAGAACGAAGCATTAAAAATCTATTCGTATATTTTATAAGATGAGCTATCTTTCTTAGACCGCCATAAATCAAAATGCGGATAAAAAAGACGAGTCTTTCAAGAAATTAGTTATCGCTATAATTGGAGCGCCCGCTGTGTTTTTTTATGGAGCGTCCGCTGGTGCTGTCCATGGTGAGGTGAGTGCTGAAATAGTGGGAGTGGATGTTTGACAAAATCAGATTGCAAAGTTAAGATAAATGTATTGGTAGATCTCTCCGCGTGTGGAGGGACTTTTTTTATGCGTATATATAATTTATTGAGAAGGAGCGTTTAAATGATAGTTGAAGAAAAACAAAATCCATTAGGTATAGAAAAGATTGGAACTCTTCTTAGAAAGATGGCGATTCCTGCTATTATCGCTAATGTGGTGAACGCACTCTATAATATCGTTGACCAAATTTTTATTGGACAAGGGGTAGGGTATCTTGGGAATGCAGCTACAAATATTGCTTTTCCAATTACAACCATCTGTATGGCGATTGGTTTAATGGTAGGAATTGGTGCCGCGTCAAACTTTAACTTGGCGCTGGGCCGAAAAGAGGACAAGCATGCTCGTGAAGTTGCTGGGACTGCAGTGGTGTTGTTGGTGACAGCTGGGTTAATGATTATGAGTGTGGTTCTATTGTTCTTACAACCATTATTGAACTTATTTGGTGCTACTGATCAGATTTTAGGGTACGCCAGTGAGTATGCAGGAATTACAGCTTTTGGGATTCCGTTCTTCATGATTTCGATTGGTTTTAATCCATTAGTTCGTGCAGATGGTAGGGCCACTTACTCGATGATGGCCATTATTGTGGGAGCTTTACTCAACACAATCCTAGATCCATTATTTATCTTTGGGTTTAATATGGGGATTGCAGGAGCTGCGTGGGCAACAGTGATTAGTCAAATTGTTTCAGCAATCGTATTACTCGCGTATATACCAAGATTTAAATCCGTTCGCTTTGAGCGTAGCGACTTTAAGTTGTCGTTTGAAGATGTAAAAGTGATTGCATCTCTTGGGTTAACATCGTTCATTTTCCAAATTTCTGCGACTATCGTGCAAATTACATCGAATAACTTGCTTCGTACATACGGAGCACAATCCATTTACGGTAGTGATATCCCGATTGCGGTTGGGGGAGTCGTGAGCAAAATCTTCGTTATATTCATTGCAGTTGTAATTGGATTGAATCAAGGAGCACAACCGATTTTAGGGTTTAACTATGGCGCGAAGAAATATTCACGTGTGCATGAAACGATGAATTTACTACTGAAAGTAACCCTCATCTTATCGACGGTTTTATGGATTCTATTTGAAGGCTTTCCGCTTCAACTCATTCAAGTGTTTGGAAGTGGGGATGCTCTTTATTATGAATTTGGAGTGAGATATGCAAGAGCATTCTTATTCTTTACGTTTATTAATGGGACTACCATAATTGTGACAACCTTCTTCCCAGCAATCGGGAAAGCAAAATTAGGAGCGATTCTTTCTTTAACGCGACAAATATTTGTTTTGTTGCCAGTGATGATTCTTCTTGCAACCAGTTTTGGAGTAGACGGATTGATTTTCGCAGGTCCAATTTCCGACTTTATCTGCTTTATCATTTGTATTACTGTTTATATCCGTCAAATGCGCAAAATTCCAAAGACGGACGAACTTCTGGTATAATAGTTTGAAATACGGAAGGGGTAGGATTTATGGAATGGTCTAAATTACTTTCAACAAAACGTCTTTCTGGTAAAGAAGCAACACATCGCAACGAGTTCGACGACGATTACAAACGAATTGTGACAAGTCCTTCGTTTCGAAGATTACAGGATAAGACACAAGTGTTTCCTCTGGAACGTCTTGATTTTATTCATACGCGACTAACGCACTCGTTAGAAGTGGCGATGGTGGCACGTTCTCTAGCGAAGGAAATTGTTATTTTATTGCAAGAGGAAGTACAGAAGAGCCCGGACAGCAGTAAACAAGAGATGATTGACCGTCAAGAAGATGTATTGAAAATTGTTGAATGTGCCAGTCTCGTTCATGACCTTGGGAACCCTCCTTATGGCCATTTTGGGGAAGACATCATTCGACAATGGTTTAAGAAAAATCTGCCAAGCCTCTTGAAAGAGAGAAGTGATGTGGCAGAAGAATTTCTAGCGAGTCCTTATGTCTATGATTTTTATCGCTTTGAAGGAAATGCACAATCACTTCGTATTGTATCGAAGTTGCATGATTTCAAAGGTGAATTTGATGGGCTAGATTTAACTGCCGCAACGCTGAATACGATTCTAAAATATACGTATCCTTCTTCTCATAAGAAAACAGAAGAGATTGCTTCTAAAAAAGTAGGGTATTTCTTTGCCGAAGAAAAAGCTTTTAAAACAGTAACGGAAATTACAGGAGCTGGAACGAGTCGTCATCCATTGACTTACATCCTAGAAGCTGCAGACGATATTGCGTATCTAGTGGCGGATATGGAAGATGCGATTGGAAAGGGCGTGATTTCGTTTAGAGATGTGCGAGAGTTCTTACTAGAGAATTTGAGTACGGATGCCTATAATGCTCCGCATTCCGTTCATACACGAGAAGTGTTAACAACCATCGACGAGAAAGTCTTCAGTGTTAACCGTTTCTTTGTGGATCTACGTGATAAATTAATCGATGGCGCACGTCATACTTTTGTGAATAACTATGATGAGATTATGGCAGGAACATTTAACCAAGACTTGTTCCAAAATTCTTGGGCAGAAGATTTATATGTGATTCTTCGTAAATTGTCAGAGGAACGCATTTATGACAATAAAGGAATCTTGAGATTAGAAATCGCCGGATACACAACGCTCACTTATTTATTAGATAGCTTTGTGCCATCTCTCGTGTCGTATGATACGAATCGTCAATTAGACTATGTAGAGTTGAAGAAGATTGGCATTATTTCTGAAAGCCAAAAACGTTCTTATCATTATTTTGCAGAAGGAAAGAGTGAAGTTGAAAAATTATACTTACGCCTTCTATTAGCGACGGACTTCATATCAGGGATGACGGATAGTTATTCGCACCGACTCTATTTAGATATGGTAGGAATTTAATTCAAAGTAGAAAATTATCATATATGATAATTTTCTACTTTCTTAATTAAAAAGACCGCCAACGAAATTTATTCGTTGGCGGTTTCAATTTATCTATATTAATTGAACGTAGGTCGTTTCTTCTCAACAGGAATACTGATTTCAACAAAGTTATCAGCATGAATAATATCTAGACCTTCTGGTTCCATATGGAATAGGCGATGAACGACGAATTCAATTTCAACATCTTTAATACGTCTTTTTCTGTTTAAGATTACAATATCACGGTGAGTGGCAGCGTCAGCATAGAAAACAGTTGTTTGACCAAGTGAATATACCTTGATGAAGTACGCATCTGTATTTGCTAACTGTTCATTGACAAGTTGCGAGTGAGAATTAGTAATATCGATAAGTTTCATAGACACAGCCTCCTTCTGAAAAAATTCCTTGAAACCATTATACATTTTTTTTGCTTCATTTTCACCTACAAATTTAAGAAAAGTTATTAAATTTTAAAGAATTTTCATTCCAGAGATTTTTTTGTAAGTGTGATAGGGATTGTGATGAAAGTGCTTTTAAAAAATGTATTTAAATAGTTGTTAAATCTCTCAAAAAATGGTAATCTTATTAATTGAAAGGGTTGTATTTTTGAGGCTTACATGCTCTCGAACGTACATTTCTTAACAAAAATTTACTTTCAAAGGAGACTTTCAATATGGAAAAGAAAGAATATCATGTAATCGCAGAAACAGGGATCCACGCTCGCCCAGCAACTTTATTAGTTCAAACAGCAAGCAAATATAGTTCAGATATCCAATTAGAATACAAAGGAAAATCTGTTAACTTAAAATCAATCATGGGCGTTATGTCATTAGGTGTTGGCCAAGGTGCTGACGTAGTGATCACTGCTGAAGGTGCTGACGAAGCAGAAGCATTAGCAGGAATTGACGAAACAATGAAAAAAGAAGGATTAGCTGAATAATATGAAACCAACATTACAAGGGATTGCTGCTAGTGATGGCATCGCAATTGCCAAAGTATATACTTTGACTGAACCAGATTTAACAGTCACAAAAGTAACTGTTGAAGATTCAGAAAAAGAAGTTTCACGCTTGGATGATGCATTAGCAGCGTCAATAAAAGATGTCGAATTAATCAAAGAGACTGCTTTGAAAAACTTAGGTGAAGAAGAAGCGCAAGTATTCGATGCTCACTTAATGGTTTTAAGCGATCCAGAATTAATTGGACAAGTAAAAGATAGCATTACATCTAACAAAGTGAATGCGGAATCTGCATTAAAAGAAGTAACAGATATGTTTATTTCTATTTTTGCAGGAATGGAAGATAACCCTTATATGCAAGAACGTGCTGCGGATATTCGTGACGTATCAAAACGTATCTTAGCACATCTTTTAGGCGTTAAAATTCCTAGCCCAGCAACTATCAAAGATGAAGTGATTATCGTAGCTGCCGATTTAACACCGAGTGATACAGCTCAATTAAATCGCCAATACGTAAAAGCTTTCGTTACTGATATTGGTGGACGTACTTCTCACTCAGCTATTATGGCTCGTTCTTTAGAAATTCCAGCAATCGTTGGTACTAAAGAAGTGACTTCAATTGCTAAAGACGGAGATATCATTATCGTTGATGGTTTGACAGGGGATGTATTCCTTAACCCATCTGAAGAAGTGATTGCTGAATACCGTGCTAAAGCAGAAGCATTTGCAGCTCAACAAGCTGAATGGGAAAAATTAAAAGACTCAAAAACTTACACTAAAGATGGCCATCAAGTTGAATTGGCTGCAAACATTGGTACACCTAAAGACCTAGAAGGTGTTGTAAACAATGGTGCAGAAGGTGTTGGTTTATACCGTACAGAATTCTTATACATGGATTCTCACGAAATGCCAACAGAAGAAGATCAATTTGAAGCTTACAAAGCTGTTCTAGAAGGCATGAATGGAAAACCTGTTGTCGTTCGTACAATGGATATCGGTGGGGATAAAGAGTTACCATACTTACCATTACCACACGAAATGAACCCATTCTTAGGATATCGTGCAATTCGTATCTCATTAAACGAACCTGAAATGTTCCGTACACAATTACGTGCGTTATTACGTGCTTCTGTATATGGTAAATTACGTATCATGTTCCCAATGATTGCGACATTAAATGATTTCCGTGGCGCTAAAGCATTATTAGAAGAAGAAAAAGCTAAATTAATCGCAGAAGGTGTTGCAGTCAGCGACGATATCCAAGTAGGTATCATGATTGAAATTCCTGCAGCGGCAGTTTTAGCTCACCAATTCGCTAAAGAAGTGGACTTCTTCAGTATCGGAACAAACGACTTAATCCAATACACAATGGCTGCTGACCGTATGAACGAACGCGTTTCATACTTATACCAACCATATAACCCATCAATCTTAACGTTAATCAAACACGTGATTGATTCAGCACACAAAGAAGGCAAATGGGCTGGAATGTGTGGGGAAATGGCTGGGGATCAAACAGCTGTACCTCTATTAGTAGGTCTTGGATTAGACGAGTTCTCAATGTCTGCATCAAGTGTTCTAAAAACACGTAGCTTAATTGCCAAATTAACATTAAGCGATATGCAAGCATTAGCAGATAAAGCAATTAACGAATGTGCAACTGTTCAAGAAGTTGAAGCATTAGTTGAAGAAGCTGTATCTAAAATCTAAACAATAGATAGTCTGAGCACCTGAGGGAAACCTTGGGTGTTTTTTTCACGCTCAAAATTCTAAAAAAGTATTAAATCATCGAATTATATGAATTTCAGTATGTTCACATTGTAAGGACTGTGGTATACTCTGTTGGTAGATTATTTTGAGAGGTTTAAGTATTGAAAAAGATAAAAGGTTTCTTTATTGGATTAATATTAGCGATTATAACAGTCGTTATTTTTGTTCCTATTCAAGTTCAAAAAATTAATCAATATTATAAGGTGAATGATAATAGTGTTCGTTATAATACAAGTTATAACAAGCATAAAAGTAGAGAGATTTTAAAAGCAAACTATGATGAAAACACGCATTTATTATTAGGGTCTTCTGAATTGAGTGTTGCGAATAAGAAAGAATTCCATCCAACTCAAATGTTTAACTATGATGATTTTCATTTGATGGAAGTTGGAGGTGGATTCTTCCAAAATGTGATTCAAGCATCAACATTGGCTTCATTAGAGCCGATTATGACACAGAAGAAAGTGGCTATTATAGAGAGTTTAACTTGGTTCGACCAAAAAGGGATGAGACAAGATGCCTTTGAAAGTCGAATTTCAAAAGAGCATGTGTATTACACGTTGGTGAATCCAAAACTTTCAAAAGAAACTAAACTTAAATTTATTAATCGTGTGCTAGAACTGTCAGCAAAAAATGATTCATTAGTTAGTACGTTTGAAAGATATAAACGTGTGCTTGTTGAAGGTGAAGGTTCTCAAATTGATCAGTTTATGATTCAAATGGAATTGGCTAAATTCTCCGTAAATGTTGTACAAGCATTTTATGATGAACATTCATTAGAAAGCTTCCCATCCAAAGGAAGTACAATGCCTGATTATAACTGGGATGAAGTGCTGGCTAAGAATGAGGAACAAGCTAAAAAGGATACTCAATCGAATGAGTATCATTTTGACGATTGGTATTATAAAAAACGTATTGAAGGTAATCTAGAATCGTTTAAAGATTCCGCGTCCACTTTCAAGTATACGGATTCTCCAGAGTACGAAGATTTTAAGTTGTTTTTACAGATTGCAAAGGAATTAGGAGTGGAGGTTCTGGTAATCACTTTCCCTGTAAATGGACCATGGTATGATTACATTGGAATTGATGCTTCGCAACGAAATGCCTTTTCAACAAAAATCAATGAAATTGTTAAGGAAGCTGGCGTGAAGCAGGTCGATTTAACGTCACATGATTACGATCCTTATTATATATGGGATGCAACTCATCCTGGATGGAAGGGGTGGCCTTTAGTTGAAAAAGAATTGGTCAAGTTTTTTAAAGAAAATGGATAATGTATTAGTATGGTCACTCGTATTTTATGTGCTTATTACTAGTGTTCTACTTTATTGTATATTTACAGATTTCACAAATGCAGCACAATTTATCTACAATGCATTCTAAGAAAATGAAGTTTATTAGCTAGGAAGGTTCCTCTTTCCTAGCTTTTTCAGTTTTTTACGTTGATTGAAATGACAAAGATTAGTATAATACAGTCATTAAGACTCGAGGTGAAGATATGAAAAGACAAAGAACTTTTCAAATGGTATTAAGTGCGATGTTTATCGCGATAATTATTTTACAAAGTTTTGTTCCATTTTTAGGGAACTTACCATTAGTGATTTTAGATATTACGATTATTCATATTACGGTTATTGTTGGTGGGATTGTGTTAGGGCCACAAGCTGGTTTCTTATTAGGATTTACGTGGGGGATGTGTTCGTTCTTCCGTGCCTTTACTTCAGGGAGCCCGATTAGCTTGTTAATTTTTACGAATCCATTGATTTCAGTACTTCCACGTTTAGTGATGGGGGGACTTGTTGCGTTATTTTATCATAAGACAACTAAACTCATTGCGTCCGACCAACTCAGAATGGCAGTGGCTGGTTTCCTTGGAAGTATTATGAATACGGTATTCGTATTAAGTTCCATTTATTTACTGATGGGAAATCAATATGCAGAATTAACAGGGAAAACTGTTGCGGAATTGCCGCTCTTCTTAATGGGCGTTGTTATGACAAACGGTATTGCGGAAGCGTTGGCTGCAACCGTGATGACACCAATTATAGCTTCAATTTTAGTTAAGATTTCTAAGAAAAGAGGATAGTGTATGTGGGAAGGTAAAAACGTAACGGTCTTTGTTACGGGTGGAATCGCCGCGTTTAAAGCAGCTACACTTGTTCGCTTGTTTGTAAAAGCAGGGGCAAATGTGGAAGTCGCGATGACAAAGAGTGCGTGCGAATTCGTTACACCACTAACGTTTCAAGTGTTAACGAAAAATAAAGTGCACACCGATACGTTTGACGAAGACGAAGCAGATCGCGTTCAACATATTCATTTAGCCGATAAAACCGATGTGGCAGTTGTCGTTCCAGCAACAGCTAATACGATTGCGAAATTGGCCAATGGAATCGCCGATAATTTCGTGACAAGTACATTGTTGGCGACAACAGCTCCGATTTATGTAGCTCCTGCGATGAATGAACATATGTGGGAAAATCCTGCAACGGTTCGTAATGTAGCACAACTTAAAGCGGACGGAAAAGTCATTATCGAACCAACGACTGGATTTTTAGCAGAAGGGTATAATGGAAAAGGCCGCTTGCCTGAACCAGAAGAAATTTTCGAGCAAGTGACTTTCTTTGAGAATAGACGGTTATACGGCTCTCCGTTAAAAGGGAAATCTGTTTTAATTACGGCTGGAGGAACGAAAGAACGTATCGATCCGGTGCGCTATATCTCCAATGACTCTTCTGGAAAGATGGGATATGCACTTGCAAAGGCTGCATCCATCTTAGGAGCTGAAGTTCAATTAGTGTCAACAACCAAACAATTGAAAGTTCCGTTTGGTGTGAATGTAACGTATGTGGAATCCGCACGTGAAATGGAAGAAGTGGTTACAGCACAATTTCCAACAACAGATGTTGCTGTGATGGTAGCGGCGGTGTCTGATTACTATGTAGCGAATCGTTCGGACCAGAAAATCAAAAAGCAACACAATGAATCAGGGTTAAAACTCGAACTAGCAGAAAATCCAGATATTCTAAAAGGGCTGGGACATTCTAAAAAAGAGGGCCAAGTTGTGATTGGTTTCGCGGCAGAGACTGAAAAAGTTCTTGAGTATGCGGCAGCTAAATTAGAAAAGAAAAAAGCTGATGCGATTATTGCAAATGATGTTTCTAGTTCAAACATTGGCTTTAATGCAGACAATCATCAAGTAACGATTCTTACTAAAGAAGGTAAACAAATTCCACTTCCAGAGAGTTCGAAAGAAGAGTTGGCGCTTGAAATTTGGCGGTCCTTATTGGACAGTAATATTATTCAATAGTAAATCTTCAAAAAGAGAGATAAACCAATCTGCCAGTAGTGTAGATTGGTTTATTTTATTGTCCTTTCTACACTAAAATAATTGCATGATTTACATAGAAATTTACCGTAATTCAAGAAAATGTGGTATAATAGGGAAGGTTATCTAGGCATGAAAGGAGATTTTATGAACGAGAATATTTCATTGCCAGAATTTATGAGAAACGAACTCGTAATTAAAACACAGAAGGAACTTCGACAGCGAAAAGGGTATCTGATTTCAAAGCGTATTTTTGATATTGTCGTTTCGTTATTACTGCTAGTTCCGTTATCAATTGTCTTTTTAGTGATTGCCATTGCAATTAAATTAGAAGATGGTGGACCTGTATTTTATAGACAGGAACGCGTTACGACAAATGGACGCAAATTTAAAATATTTAAATTCAGAACGATGGTGTTAAATGCGGATAAAGTAGGGCCGCTTGTAACACAAGACCACGATCCACGTATTACAAAAGTAGGACGTCGTGTTCGTAATTATCGTCTGGATGAAGTAGCCCAGCTACTGAATGTATTAATTGGAGATATGTCTTTTGTAGGCGCAAGACCGGAAGTAAAAAAATATGTTGATGCATATACACCAGAAATGCAGACAACCTTATTACTTCCTGCCGGAGTGACATCGATTGCAGCGATTGAATTTAGACACGAAGCAGAAAAGATTGCAGAGTGGACAAAGCAAGGCTTAACAGTGGATGAAGCTTATATCAAGCATATCTTGCCAGAAAAAATGCAATACAATATTGATTATTTAAAAAAATGTAGTTTAAAAAATGATATTGCGATCATGGTAAAAACTGTGATTGCAGTCTTAAAATAACTTGGAGGAACCAACATGAAAGTTAGAAATATTCCATTCTCACCACCAGATATTACAGAAAAGGAAATCAACAATGTTGTTGAAGTATTAAAATCTGGTTGGATTACAACAGGACCAAAAACAAAAGAATTTGAACGCCAATTAGCAGTATATATGGGCACTGAAAAAGTAGTCTGCTTAAACTCAGCAACAGCTGCTTTAGAGTTAGCATTACGTGTTTTAGGCGTTGGTCCTGGAGACGAAGTCATCGTTCCTGCTTACACATATACAGCTTCTTGTAGTGTGATTGAGCACGTTGGAGCAACACCAGTTATGGTTGATATCCAAGAAGACCATTTCGAAATGAACTATGATGCGTTAGCCGAAGCCATCACTGAAAAAACAAAAGTGGTTATTCCTGTTGAATTAGCGGGGGTACCATGTGACTATCGTCGTATTTTCGAAGTAGTAGAATCAAAACGTGGCTTATTCCAACCATCTACAAACTTACAACGTTATTTCAATCGTGTCATTGTTGTTTCTGACTGTGCACATGCAATTGGAACAACTCGCGACGGCGTTTCTGTTGCTAAATTAGCGGACTTTGCATCATTCTCATTCCATGCCGTTAAGAACTTAACAACTGCAGAAGGTGGATGTATTACATGGAATCCAGCAAACGAATTGGATTCTGAAGCAATGTATAAAGAATTCCAAGTGTACTCATTACACGGACAAACAAAAGACGCTTTAGCAAAAATTAAACCTGGTTCTTGGGAATACGATATTGTCATTCCTGGATTCAAATGCAATATGCCAGATATTATGGCTGCGATTGGTTTAGCGCAATTAGAACGTTACCCACAATTATTGGAACGTAGAAAAGAAATCGTACGTAATCTTAATAAAGGATTATCTGCGGATAAACGTATCCAAGTGTTACCTCACGAAGGTAAAGATTATGAATCTTCACGTCACTTATATATCACTCGTGTTCAAGGTGCAAGCTATGACCAACGTGGAGAAATCATTACAAAAATGGCGGAACGTGGCGTTTCATGTAACGTTCACTACAAACCACTTCCATTATTAACGGCTTACCAAAATATGGGATTCCGTATGGAAGATTATCCAAATGCTTACCGCTTCTTTGAAAATGAAGTGACTCTTCCATTGCATGGATTACTTAGTGATGAAGATGTGGACTACATTATTCAAAATTATTTAGAAGTGATTCAAGAAGTACTTGGATAGTCAGGAGAGGATATTTAAATGAATAATCGATTAAAAATTTTATTATTATTCATCGTGGACTCGCTACTTGTTGTTGGATCAGTATTTTTAGGATTTCGATTAGTAACAGAAGGGTTAATTCGTAATATTCACGGATTAACAATTACAGCGATTTTATCGTTAGTAGCCTATTATGTGTTCTCATATTTCTTCAATCTTTATTGGAGAGATTGGGAATACGCAAGTGTGTACGAAGTTATTACTGTCGTAAAATGTGTCTCAGCAACTGTTATTGTTTCAACAATTTCAGGGATAGCGTTCTTCGATACAAAAGTAACGTGGCAATTCCTAATTGTTTGCTGGTTATTACTAGTGATTTCAATCGGTGGAGTTCGTCTTTCAATGCGTGTTTTCCGTGAATTCTTTGCGGATAGTAGCGTCATGGAAAATGCAAAACCAACATTAATCGTTGGGGCTGGTGCTGCCGGAACATTATTAGTTCGTCAAATGCTTATGCATCCTGCAATGCGTATGGATCCAATTGCCTTTGTCGACGATGACCCAGAAAAACTACGTAAAGATATTTATGGAGTTCGTATTTTAGGAGCGATTAAAGATATCGAACGTATTGTAGATACAATGGGAATTACGAAAGTCGTTATTGCGATGCCATCACTTCCAATCAAGAAATTAAATGAAGTGTACGATGTGGCTCGTAAGACGGGTGCTGAATGTGTAATCTTACCAAATATTGACGATGTCATGAGCGGGAACTTACACGTACAACAACTAAGAAATGTTGAAATTGAAGACTTATTAGGTCGTGATCCAGTTCAATTGGATCAAACGATGATTGAAAAACAACTTCGTGGCAAGAAGATTCTTGTAACGGGTGCAGGTGGTTCAATTGGTTCAGAAATTTGCCGTCAAGTGGCTAAATTCAAACCAAAAGAAATCGTTATTTTAGGGCATGGTGAAAATAGTATTTATCAACTGAATATGGAATTAGTTGGGAAATATTCTCAACACTTCACGATTACACCGGTGATTGCCGATGTGCAAGACCGCAAACGTATCTTTGAAGTGATGGACAAATACCAACCAGATGTGGTTTACCATGCTGCAGCGCATAAACACGTACCTTTAATGGAATTGAATCCTCGTGAAGCAGTGAAAAACAATATTCTTGGCACAAGAAATGTTGCTGAAGCAGCAAGCCATGCACGTGTAAAAGCATTCGTAATGGTTTCAACGGATAAGGCTGTAAACCCACCAAATATTATGGGAGCTACAAAACGTTTGTGTGAAATGATTGTACAAGACATGGCCACACGTAGCGAATATACTAAATTCGTAGCGGTTCGTTTCGGGAATGTATTAGGGTCACGTGGTTCGGTTATTCCGCTCTTCAAGAAGCAAATTGCTGAAGGGGGACCAATTACAGTTACTCACCCGGATATCGTACGTTACTTTATGACGATTCCGGAAGCTGCTCAATTAGTAATCCAAGCTGGAGCTCTTGCTCGTGGCGGGGAAATCTTCGTACTCGATATGGGACAACCCGTGAAGATTGTAGACTTAGCGAAGAACTTAATTCGTCTTTCGGGATATGATGAAGGGGATATCGAGATTAAGTTTACTGGATTACGTCCTGGAGAGAAGATGTATGAAGAGTTACTGAACGAAGGAGAAGTAAATCCAAAACAAGTCTTTCCTAAGATTCATATTGGAATTGCGGACAATTCTAAAATTAATCGCGTGTATAATTTTATTGAAAACTTCGAAAGCTATACAGATCAACAATTACACGATGAATTGATTGATATTGCGAATAAAAAGAAATAAAATGAAAAGGATTGGGATAGTTATCTCAATCCTTTTATCATATATAAAGAGGTGGAAAAATGTTAGTTTCCGTAAATATTAGTGCCTATAATGAGCAAGATTACTTGCCTGAAATTTTTGAAAGTTTAAAAAATCAAACGTATCCATTAAAAAATATTGAAGTAGTACTAGTGAATGCAATGTCTACAGACAATACTCGTGCGTTAATGGATCAATTTAAAGCAGAAAATGAGCATTTATTTTATGGTGTGAAGATTCTTGATAATCCAAGAAAAACATTAAATACAGGGTTGAACTTAGGATTTAAAAACTCAGATGGTGATTGCTATTTAAAAGTAGATGCACACTCACAAATTCCTACAAACTTTATCGAAGCCAATGTCAAAGTGATTGAGTCGGGGCAAAAAGTTTGTGGGGGTAAAAGACCAACTATTGTCCAAGCAGAAGATGATTTTTCAAAAACATTACATATTGTAGAAGAGTCTGCCCTTGGAAGTAGTATCGCCAACTACAGAAAAGGAGACACAAGCCGCTATGTAGATTCTGTATTCCAAGGAATGTATCACAAAGATGTAGTCGATACGGTAGGTTATTTTGACGAAAAATTAACGCGTACAGAAGATAACGAATATCACTATCGTATTCGTAAAAACGGATTTAAAATTTGGTACGATACATCAATTGAGTCCTTCCAATATATTCGTCCAACCTTTACAAAAATGATTCAACAAAAATTTGCGAACGGCTATTGGATTGGTTTAACCTCTCATGTTTGCCGAGATTCCTTATCATTATTCCATTTCGGACCAGGTGTATTTGTGGTGACTTTACTTGTATTAATGATGTTGACGCCAATTAGTTTTGTACCATTATTTACAGTGTTTGGTCTCTATTTATTGGCAGTTTTAGGATTGTCTGTTTTTGAAATTTCTAAGCAAAAATTCAATCCAACATTACTACTAATTCCATTCATTATGATTGCCATTCACTTTGCATATGGTATTGGAACGATTAAAGGATGGATCTTTGGTTTTGAATTTAAAAAAGAGTATTTTGACTCAGAAGATAAATCTTAAAATTCCTATAAATACTCATGAATTCAAGCAAATCTATGGTATAATAAACTGATTGTATAGTTATTGGAGTGGAATGAATGAGAGTAAATGAAGAAAAAATTTCAAATAGAAGAAAACAAAGAAATAATCAAAAAATAAGGAGAGTTATTTTAACGGTCTTACTGGCTTTGGGCGCTGTAATTATCGCAGGTGCTGCTTATGCATGGAGTCGTATTTCTAAAGCGGAAGATGCGATTCATCAAAAGGTAGAAACCGTCCAATTACGTGAGAAAGAATTAACAGACGATAGCAGTTTTTCGGTTCTTCTATTAGGAATTGATAATGGAGCGTATGGTCGTGATACGGAAGTAGGTCGTTCAGATACGATGCTTCTTGTTACGGTAAATCCAAAACTAAAGAAAACCACAATGATTAGTATTCCTCGTGATTCTTATACTGAAATTATCGGATATGGTACTTTTGACAAGATTAACCATGCGTATGCGTTTGGGAAAGAACAATTCTCAATTAACAGTGTACAAAATATGCTGAACGTTCCAATTGACTACTATGTAACTGTAGATATGCATGGATTGATGGGTCTTGTTGATGCAGTGGGTGGATTAGAAATTACCCCAGCGTTAACATTTACGTATGAAGATGAGTCATTTACTGAAGGGGTTACACGTCATGTAGACGGGGAAGCCGCACTTCGTTACGCTCGTATGCGTTATGATGACCCAGAAGGAGATACAGGCCGTCAAAAACGTCAACAATATGTAATTGAAAAATTAGTTGAAAAATTATTGACTTTAGGTTCTGTAACGAAATACGAAGAAATTCTCAAAACATTAGAAAACTCTGTAAAAACAAACTTTACAGTAGAAAAATTATTCCAAATTGCTCAAACGCATAAAGAAGCTCTCCAACATTTTGAATCGGATACGATTAATGGGGATGGATCGATGATCAATGGAATTTATTACTTTGTCATTCCAGAAGCAGAAAAAATTCGTGTTTCAAATGTCATCAGAAAATCTCTTGATTTAGAAGAAATTACTGAATTGAAACATATCGAGACAAAAGAAACGCAGTCATCAGTCAATATTGAGCAAAATGCTCCACAAAATAATTCGAACGTACAAGAACAAGGGGATACTTACGTAGAACCAAATGTAACGCCAAATTATAACAATAGTTACAATAATAACAATTACAATAACAACAGTAATGATGATGACGACTATGTTGCACCGACAAATCCATCTAATAATGGTAGCGGAAGTAGTGCTGTGACACCAACAGCACCAGCAACTCAGGCATCACAAGCGACGGCTGCGCCAGAGCAACCGCAGCCTGTACAACCGACGCGATCAGCTCCTACAACCCAAGGGCCTGTTGCGCCAACACAACCTACACAAAAACAAAACCCTTAAAAGTATTGGAGTGTAAATATGAACGAATCAAATGAATGGACCCGACAAGGGAGACGTCAAGAAAAGAAAAAGAAACGTGGACGTATTGGTTTCATTTTAATTCTGTTACTAGCTATTATTGCAGTAGTGGGAACTTACTACGCAAGTCGAATTAACCATACGATTAACACGATTACTCAAGATGTCGGAAACCGTACAGAGCAAGAAGCAAACGACATTATTAAAAACGCAAAACCAATTAACATATTATTATTAGGGATTGATAATGGCGCGTATGGACGTACGGAAGAAGATGGACGTTCAGATACGATGCTACTATTAACCGTTAATCCATCAATGAAGAAATCTCAATTATTGAGTCTGCCTCGTGATACTTACACTGAAATCGTAGGAACGGGTGGTTATGATAAATTGAACCACGCTTTTGCTTATGGAAAGGCCCCAATGGTTATTAATTCAGTTGAGAAGATGTTAGATACAACGATTGACTTCTATGTGCAAATTAACATGGAAGGGTTAATGGAATTCGTCGACGCTGTCGGTGGAATTGAAGTGACAAGTCCACTTACATTTACGTACGAAGGCCGTTCTTTCGTTGAAGGAAAGACTGAACTGCTTGATGGTGAAAGTGCCTTACGTTTTGCGCGTATGCGTTATGACGATCCAGAAGGAGATACAGGACGTCAAAAACGTCAACGTATCGTTATCGAGGAACTCGTTAAGAAATTGATGACATTTAATTCTGTTACAAACTTCGAGCAATTATTGAATGCGGTAAGTAAAAACGTGAAAACGGACTTGCCAATTGGACAAGTGATGGCCCTTAAAAACACATATGGTCCTGCCATCGCAGGAAATAATTTATCACAAACATTTATCGAAGAAAGACAGTTATTATTAACAAACAATGCAGGAGAGCAAATTTATTACTCTTATGCAACGGATGAAGTGTTACTTGGAGTAAGTAATTCGATTCGTAAATTAATGGGACAACCAACTGTTCAAACATATCCATTACTACAACAAAGAGAAGATTTATATTATTTAACAACTCCTTAATAGGGGAAATAAGAGGTGTATAAAATGATTTATGCTGGGATTTTAGCCGGTGGAACCGGAACTCGTATGGGAATCCAAGAAATGCCAAAGCAATTTCTACCATTAGGAAACAAACCAATTATTATTCACACAGTGGAAAAGTTCTTGTTTGTTCCAGACGTAGATGTTGTCTATGTAGCTGTCCATCCAAACTGGGTGAGCTACTTCAATGATTTATTAGACAAACACATTTTGACGAATAAAGATAAAATCCGTGTCGTTAGCGGTGGTGGAAATCGTAATGATAGCATCTTAAGTATTATTGCGGACATCAAAAATAGCGGATCGTTTTCACCTGAAGATGTATTGATTACACATGATGCGGTTCGTCCGTTCGTTTCTTATCGTATGATTGTCGATAATATTGAAGCGATGAAGAACTATGACGTTGCGGATACTGTAGTGATGGCCAATGATACAATTGTAGAATCGGTTGATGGAAAAGTGATTTCTTCGATTCCAAACAGAACGCATATGTATCAAGGACAAACACCTCAAACATTTAAGATTCAAGCATTTACAGACTTGTATGATAGCCTTACAGATGATGTCAAAGAAATCTTGACAGATGCATGTAAAGTATTCGTGGTTAACGATGTGAAAGTAGCTCTTGTCGAGGGTGAATACTCAAATATTAAAATTACGACAGTAACAGATTTGAAAATTGCGCAAGCGATGTTAGGAGAGATTTAAAATGATTAATCGAGTGTATCAACTCATTCGTCCATCGTTTTTCTCAATTAAATATGAAGATGTGTCATTTTATGAAGAAGATACTGTGGTGGTTCGACCAAACTACTTAGCTTTGTGTCACGCCGACCAACGTTACTTCCAAGGAACACGTCCTGCTAAAATTTTGCAGAAGAAATTACCAATGGCATTGATTCATGAATGTTGTGGGATTGTTGTTGCGGACCCAACAGGAACCTATCAACCAGGCGATCATGTGGTGATGATTCCAAACCAACCACCACGTGACTTTGACCATAACACTGAATTTTACGAAAACTACGTGAATGGAACATACTTCCGTTCAAGTGGTCATGATGGATTCATGCGCGAATTTGTGACGATTCC
Organism: Granulicatella sp. 20925_1_28; assembly: GCF_041433575.1. Taxonomy (NCBI): domain Bacteria; kingdom Bacillati; phylum Bacillota; class Bacilli; order Lactobacillales; family Carnobacteriaceae; genus Granulicatella; species Granulicatella sp. 20925_1_28. The sequence goes on along the minus strand of NZ_JAPWBS010000002.1, from coordinate 40,214 downwards.
AATCGACCGTGTAGTGAAATACGAAGATGTGCCAGATAAAGTCGCTGCCATTTCTGAATTTGTGTCAGTCGGTGTTCATGGACTTCGTCGTTTTGATAAAGTAGCGCATAGCCGTCGTAACCGTATCGTCGTATGGGGTTCAGGAAGCTTAGCTTATGTTGTAGCAACGATTGCAAAAGCAAAATTCCCAGACTCTACGATTATCATTGTGGGTAAAGATCCTGAGAAGTTACGTCTATTTTCATTTGTAGATGAAGTATATGATGTGAGCAATCTTCCAGAAGACTTTACATTCGACCACGCCATTGAATGTGTGGGAGGCAGCGGAACTCAAGATGCATACCGTGAAATTATCCGTCATATTCAACCTCAAGGTACCGTTGTCATGATGGGAGTTAGCGAGTTTGAAGTACCATTAAACACACGTGACATTCTTGAAAAAGGATTAACATGGGTCGGAAGCTCTCGTTCAGGTCGTAAGGACTTCGAAGAGGCTGTTCAATTTATGGCAGATCCAAAAGTACATGCACGTTTGAATTTAATTATTTTTGAATCAAATCCAATCCAAGAGATGAAAGATATTTATCATTTCTTCGAGGAAGACAAACTAACGCCATTTAAAACAGTGGCTAAATGGGATATTTAGAAAGTGAGGAAAACATGGAACCATTACAAGAGAAATGTTTAGAAATGGCTGAATACTTTGTGTCATTTTGTAAGCAACATGAATTATTATGTTATTTATGCGGTGGTGGGGCCATTGGAGCACTTCGCCATAAAGGATTTATCCCTTGGGATGATGATTTAGATTTCTTTATGCCACGAAAAGATTATGAAAAACTCATCGAATTGTGGCCAAAAGAAGCAGACGCGCGTTATGTGATGTCAAACAGTGACGAACATTACTTAGACCGTAATTTGTTTGTGACGATTCGTGATAAAGAAACGACATGTGTGAAGCCATATCAAGCAGATTTGGATATTCCGCATGGTTTAGCAATTGATATCCTGCCGCTAGATTATTATCCAAAAACAGAATCAGCACGTAAGAAACAAGTTCGTTGGGCATTGATTTACTCATTGTTCCGTGCGCAAACAATTCCTGAAAAACATGGTGGATTGATGAAATGGGGAAGCTTATTCTTATTAGGATTAGTCCCAACGCGTTCATTACGCTATAAAATTTGGAGCAAGGCGCAGCGCGAGATGACAAAGTACACGCGTGAAGAAAGTGATGGAATCACTGAACTTTGTGCAGGTCCTGGATATATGAAGAATAAATATCCAATCGAAAGCTTTGAATCAGCGTTATTTGTACCATTTGAACACACAGAAATGCCAATTCCAGTTGGATATGATGCTTACTTAAAAACAGCATTTGGTGATTATATGACACCACCTCCAGCAGATAAACAAGTTGCACATCATGATGCATTATTTGTCGATCTTGAAAATGGATACGAGAAGTATAAAGGGGAGTATTATGGAACCAAAAATTAGTATCATTGTTCCGGTATACAACGTTGAAAAATATCTAGAACGCTGTGTGGAATCAATTTTAAAACAGACAATGACTAATTTTGAATTGATTCTTATTAATGATGGTTCTAGTGATAACAGTGGACAAGTATGTGATGAGTTATCACGTAAAGATACTCGTATTCGAGTGCTTCATATTCCAAATGGAGGAGTCTCTAATGCAAGAAATTTAGGAATCCAGTCATCGAGAGGTGAGTGGATTTCGTTTATCGATAGTGATGATTTTGTTACGGAAGATTATTTAGAAACTCTACTGCAAACCGTTGAAACAGATGAAACAATCGGTTTTTCCATTGGTAAATTACATCATATCCAAAATGGAGTTGTGACAGCATTACCTGAAACAAGTAGTGAATTAAATGTTTGGAATACAGAACAGACACTTAAAGAGCTATTAACGACAGAAAAAACATCATTTTTCCCTGTCGCAAAACTATTTCGTAAGAGTCTAATTCAAGACCATCAATTTAATACGAAATATCATCTTGCAGAAGATGCATTATTCTTAACAGAATTATTAATTCAATCAAAATGTAATACAGTTTTTGTTGATAAACCTATTTACTTTTACGATCATCGTGAGGGAAGTGCAACAACATCAGTCAATCAGTATGTTTTTGATACAGTTACTGTGTACCAGGAAATTATTCGTATGGTTAAGAAAGAATTTCCAAGATTGCAACCGGAATTGAATAATCGTGAATATTGGTCTTATATTACTGTATACGATAAGTTGATTTTCGCGAATAATAAGCAGTTTACTGAGAAAGAAAAAGAATACAGAAGATGGATTCTAAAGCATAAAAAAGAAATAATGAAAGATCAATATTTTACGAAATTTAGAAAAATTGCTATTGTATTCTTAAGTATTTCGCCAATTCTTTATAAAAAAATTGTTGAGTTGAAAAAGTAGTAAATAAAGGAGTTAAAAATGAGTTTTTCAAAAATTAATGATTACTTGGAAAAGTATAAAGTGGGGGTAGCCTATTCATTTATCCTCGTTTCTATTTTAAGTATGAGTTCTCTTATTTATAAAGTGGCAAATCCAATTTATAAAGGGTTATCTGCTTTAGTTTTCGTATTCATTTTAGTTTCCCTTTTAGGTGGCTTTAAGAAAATCAAGGCGGACGTAAAATTTTTAATATTATTTGGATTAGTTGCTGGGAGTCATTTGTTGTCAGCATTAGTGAATCGTTCAGGTAATTTTCTTGGAAATATCACGGAAGTTATTTTTATGGTTACTTATATTTTGTTATTTGTTATGTTAGAAGCAAAACAATTGCAGAAAGTATTTCAAATGACAGCTATTACAGTTCAAGTTATATCTTTTTTATCTGCCCTATTTGCATTAATTTTATTTTTTGCAAGAGTATTAATCTTATTTAAAGTAGGAGACCGTTCTTATTCATATGGTGTTTTGAACGGAAGAGTTTGGGGTATTGTTAACCCTAATGCTAGTGCTATTTTTACCTACATTAGTATTGTTTTAGCACTTTATTTAATACATCAAGGACATAAATATTCGGTGTATTTCAAAATTAACAACATCATTCAAGTAATTTATTTTGCTTTGATGCAAAGTCGTGGAGCACTATTATCATTACTATTAATGATTGGACTATATTTTGCTTTTGTTGCTAGAGGCAATATCGTTAAAAGATTAATTTCTTTTCTAACAGTAGCAATTTTAGTATTTGGTACAAATGTAGGGATTAGTTTTGCTGCTTCAAAATATATAACTTCTAGTCGAGCAACTGTTTTTAATTTTGATAAAACGACAAAAATCTCGGATAATGCATCTTCATCTTCAGAAGTTGCTAATGAATTGCATTTAATTGAGACAACACCAAGTGGTAGAACAAATATTTGGAAAAATGCACTGAAAATGGGAAGTGTAAAACCTGTATTCGGATATGGTGTTCGAAATGTACCGAATTACTACTCTCAGTACTTTAGTAAATATGAAATCCAAAATTCTTTAATCGGTGGGAACTTCCATAATATCTTTATTACTGTTTTTGTAAGCTCTGGTATTGTTGGTTTAGTTGTCTTTATGATGCTATTAGGATATATCATTCAACGTTTCGTACGATATCTATTTATTTCGAAGAAAAATTCAGATAAATTAGTGATGATCCTATTCTTCGGAATGTTGTTAGGGCAATTGTTCGAAAGCCAAATTATGTATTCAACAAACTTCATTAACATTATGTTTTGGTTTGTTGCAGGTTATGGATTGATGATTTGTAACCGAGATGAGAAAATCCGCTATCAAGAAGTAACGGATGTTCGTGAGATTCAACAAATGGAACTAGGCATTATGGAATACATCCATGAAGTTTGCAATAAAATTGGAGTGAAGTACTTCTTAGCGTATGGAAGTTTGATTGGTGCAGTTCGCCATCAAGGATTTATTCCATGGGATGATGATATGGATATTTGTATGTTAAGAGATGACTATGAAAAACTCCAAGATTATTTAATTGCAAATCCTTCTGAACGTTATCAAGTGATGTCATATAAGAACAATCGTAATTATGTTTATCCATTTATGAAAGTGATGGACAATCAAACATATCTAATTGAAGAAGATGTTCGTATCGATTCAAATATGGGGATTTACGTTGATATTTTCCCAGTGGATGGATATGAAGATAATCAAGCGTTTAAAGATAAAATGACAACGATTATTAAAAAACGTCAATTAAGTTGTTATACATTCAAAGGAATTACGAATAAGAAAAGCTTTATCAATTCCCTTATTCGATACGCTTCTGTAATCGCATTTTATTTCACAGATACAAATAAATATGTGAAGCAAATTGACGAATTGGCTAAATCAAGAAAAGTTGAGGATTATGAGCTCGTTGATTATCTGATTTACAAAGATATGAATAAGCCAGTATGGAAGCGCGAATGGTTGAAAGATGTAACGTTTGGTCATTTTGAAGGAAGGGATTTTCTAATTCCTGTAAACTTCCATGAACTCCTAACTTCGGACTACGGTAATTATATGCAATTACCTCCAGTTGAACAGCAAGTTTCTCATCATGATTTTAGATTGTGGAAAATAGTGGAAGAAAAATAAAAAAAGAGGTTTATATGAAAAATATTAAGCTGAACGCATTAACGAATATGCTTGTGCGAATACTGAATATTGTCTTTCCTCTAATCACGGGACCGTATATTTCGCGTGTGCTGAGTAAGGAGGATTTTGGTAATTTTAACGTTGCCAATACAATATTAAATTTATTTATTCCGTTCGCTACGCTTGGAATTTACAATTACGGGATGCGTGAGATTAGTAAAGTAAAGAATGATCGAGACAAGATTAATAAAGTATTCAGTCAGCTCTTTTATATTTCACTAATCTGTACGATTGCGACTACAATAATTTATTATATTTATGTTAGTTTCACAATTGAAACGCCGGATTTGAGATATTTATACTACATTTTAGGGGTTCAATTATTCTCTCAATTATTTTATATTGAGTGGTTAAACGAGGCTTTTGAAAACTATAAATTTATTTTTTATAAGACTTTAGTGATTCGTATCCTAATGCTAGTGGCGGTCTTCATGTTCGTTAAGAAAGCAGAGGACATCATTCCGTATACGATTGTCATGTCTGTAATTACGTTAATAAATTTCCTTGCAAGTTTTGTATGGATCAAACGAGAAGTCAAATTTGTTAGGGTTCATGCAAAAGACATGATGAAAATGATGAGTCCATTATTTGCAGTATTATTAATTGCAAATGCGAATATGTTGTATACGTATTTGGACCAAATTTTCTTATCTAAAATCGGTATTGTAGAAAATGTTACTTACTATGTTACGGGATATAATATTGCAACCCTTTTGGCAAGAGTCGTTAGTGGAGCCGTGAGTGTGAGTGTTCCAAGGCTTGGCTACTATCTTGGAATAGGGGATAGAAAAGCTTATCAAGATTTGGTAAATAAAGGAAGTCAAGCCTTTTTCTTCTTCCTTGTTCCTATCTGTGTTGGGTTAGCGTCCGTCGGAATACCAGTAACTTTATTATACGGTGGAGAAAAATACTTTTTTGCTGGAATGTGTACAGTGCTCTTTGCCATTCGTACAATCGGTTGGGCATTAGAAATTATTTTCGGAACACAAGTTATTCTTGTAAATGGTTATGAGGAGAGATTAACCATTCTTTATTTCGTCGGTGGTGGAATTAACTTGTTGCTAAATAGTGTCTTATTCTTTACGGGAGTTACAGCTCCAGAGTATTACATTATTACGACAATGGCAGCAGAAATTGTTTTATTACTGCTAGAATATGTGTTTATTCGAAATATGGAATTGGTCCGAGTAAAACCGATTCTGCATATGCTTAAGAGATATATTGTTTTATCATTAGGTTTTGTCCCAATTGCATTTGTTGTAAATCATTTTGTTCCTTATGGACAAGTAGTGGATAAACAATTATTACTAAACATTGGTTTGACGGTCATTAGTTCAGTAATTTATTATCTAATTGCTTTGGCGATTGCAAAAGATGATTTATATCAATCAATTTTAAAAGGTGTTTTATCAAAATTAAAAATAGGAGCTAAATCATGACAAAAGAAAGAGTAATGAGTTTAGATGAAATTAAAGAGGTAGAATTGAATATCTTAAAATATTTACATGAACTTTGCGAAAAACATGATATTAAATATTTTATAGATTTTGGTTCGTTGTTAGGGGCTGTTCGTCATGGTGGATTTATTCCATGGGATGATGATACAGATATTTCATTAGCACGTGATGAATTTGAACGTTTATACGAAGTCCTTGTAAAAGAACAACATCCATATTATCGTTTGATTTCATTTAGAGAAACACCAGGATATCCATTTAGCTATATGAGAGTTTATGATATTCGTACTCGTCGTGACGCTGAGCTAATTGATAAGAGTGTTGTGTTAGGCACTTGTGTGGATATTTTCCCATATGATGGGGTAGTCACAGAAGAAGCTGACCGTAAAAAAATGAAACAGTACAAAAACTTCTTACGACTTTCATCTTTAAATTTCAAAGGAATTGAAATTACGAATGGTGGTTTAAAAAATATTCCGCGATATATTGCATCGGCTATTTTCAGATTTACTTCTCCTCAAATGTGGAATTTTAAGATTGAGGAATTGGCAAAAAAATATAGCGGAGATAATTCTTCTGATTTTGCATGTACAGTATATGATTCTTACTATCCGAAAGGAATCAAGAAAGAATGGTTGTATGATACAATTGATATGGCGTATGAAGATACAGTTCTAAAAGTTCCAAGAAAGTATCATGAAATTCTCGTTTATGAATTCGGAGAAGATTATATGACACCACCTCCAGCAACGCAGCAAGTAGCGGGTGAAGCTAAGAACTATTGGATTGGTGAATAAGATTAAAAATCATCACAAGAAACCATATAATATAAGAAATACCGATTGGAGATTCCAATCGGTATTTCGTTTATTTATAGTTCATTGCAGTTAAGGCTACTTGTAAGATGATAGCGCCGAGTGTACCGATTAACATTAATACGGCTACAACACGTGTAATTTTTTCAACTGTTGAAAGATTACGTTTTTTCTTTGCCAACAAAATCGCTCCTTTTTTCTTTGCTCGGTAATAGTTTACCGTAAATCGATGTGAATTACTAGAGTTAAATGTTAAAAGGTTTTCTAAGAGTGAAAATGAGTGAAATGAAAAAGAGCTTTAGTAAAAGAAAAGCATTCAAATGCCTTTCAAAAAAGCGTGATTTTTGATAACATAGATGTGTTAAATAAAACAAATTGGAGGAAGTTTCATGTCAAAACAACAAATTGGTGTCGTGGGTATGGCTGTTATGGGACGTAACTTGGCTTTAAACATCGAAAGCCGTGGCTATAGCGTTTCAATCTACAACCGTACAACTTCAAAAACAGACGAAGTGATTGCTCTACATCCAGATAAAAAATTAGTTCCAACATACTCTGTTGAAGAATTTGTAGAGTCTCTAGAAAAACCAAGAAGAATTTTATTAATGGTTAAAGCTGGGGAAGCAACAGATAAGACAATTCAAAGTTTACTTCCACACTTAGATAAAGGCGATATTTTAATTGATGGAGGAAATACATTCTTCCGTGATACAATGCGTCGTAATGAAGAACTTGCAAACTCAGGAATCAACTTCATCGGTACTGGTGTATCTGGTGGGGAAGAAGGAGCCCTAAAAGGACCTTCAATCATGCCTGGTGGACAAAAAGATGCATATGACTTAGTAGCACCAATCTTAGAAGAAATCTCTGCTAAAGCAGACGATGGCGCTCCATGTGTAACTTACATCGGACCAAACGGAGCAGGCCACTATGTAAAAATGGTTCACAACGGAATCGAATATGGTGATATGCAATTAATCGCTGAAAGTTACGATATCCTACGTCGTGTAGGTGGATTATCTGTAGAAGAATGCGCTGAAGTATTCAAAGAATGGAACCAAGGCGAATTAGATAGCTACTTAATCGAAATCACAGCGGACATTTTAACGAAGAAAGATCCTGAAACAGGTCGTCCAATGGTTGACGTAATCATGGATACTGCTGGAAATAAAGGTACTGGTAAATGGGCTTCACAAAGCGCATTAGACTTAGGTGTGCCACTTCCGTTAATTACTGAATCTGTATTTGCGCGTTTCGTTTCAACATTGAAAGAAGAACGTGTTGCAGCAAGTAAAGAATTAGCAGCAACTAAAATTCCTGAATTAACAAATTCAGAACGTCAAGCTTTAATCGAACAAGTTCGTAAAGGATTATACTTCTCTAAAATTATGAGTTACGCGCAAGGATTTGCTCAAATGCGTGTAGCAAGCGAAGAGTTCAATTGGGACTTAAACTACGGAGAAATCGCAAAAATCTTCCGTGCTGGATGTATCATCCGTGCGCAATTCTTACAAAAGATTACAGATGCGTTCGAACGTGATCCTCAATTGAAAAACTTATTATTAGATAAGTATTTCTTATATGTAACGGAATCTTACCAAGATGCAGTTCGTGATGTTGTTGTAACGGCTGTTCGTGCTGGTATCCCAGTACCAACATTCTCAAGTGCGTTAGCATACTATGATTCATACCGTTCAGAAACATTACCTGCAAACTTAATTCAAGCTCAACGTGACTACTTCGGTGCACATACTTACAACCGTGTAGACAAACCAGGAACATTCCACTTCGAATGGGCTCAAGAAAAAGAGATTGAACAATAATTACAAATGACGAAGTCCTAGCCAATTTGGCTAGGGCTTTTTTGATGAACTTACAATATTCGATTGAATAGGATAACGGTTTCATTTATAATGAAGTTATCACTTTGAAAAGGAGTTTAGGTATGAAATTAAAAAAAGTAATTATTTGTTTTTTTGCAGTTTTAGTATCTTTTATCTTACCGATAGAAAATACTGTTCATGCAGATACAGTTCATTTTAGAAATTGTTCAGAAGCATGGGCTGCAGGTTATGGGGATATTTTAGTTGGGGAACCGGGATATGCGGGGCATCTTGATCGTGATAAAGATGGAACAGCCTGTGAGATTTTTAAATCGGGTGGCCAATATCGCTCGCGTAGAGAAGACGGGAAACCATTAAACAAAGTAAAAGCTACTGGTTGGGAACAAGTTGATAGTAAATGGTATTATTACGAAAATTATGTCATGGTGACTGGATGGAAGAAAATCAGTGGTATTTGGTATTATTTTAATAGCTCAGGTGTAATGCAAACTGGGTGGCAACAATTAAGTGGTACTTGGTACTATTTCAATTCAGCAGGAGCAATGGAAACAGGCTGGCAACAGATTAGTAATGTCTGGTATTACTTTGATAACAATGGGTATATGCAGACAGGATGGAAATATTTGAGTGGTTCTTGGTACTATTTAAATAGTTCTGGTGGAATGGTTACAGGCTGGCAAACAATTGGAAACAATCGTTACCTCTTTAGTTCATCAGGAACCCTTCAAACAGGCTGGCAACAATCTGGTGGTGTCTGGTATTACTTTGATTCAAATGGGTATTTACAAACAGGATGGAAACAAATTAGTGGTGTTTGGTATTTCTTAAATGGATCAGGAGCAATGGAAACAGGCCTAAAAGAAATTGGTGGAACTAAGTATTACTTTACGGATAGTGGTGCAATGCAAACAGGCTGGAAATGGATAGCTGATGGTTATTACTATTTCAAGAGTAGTGGTGCAATGCAGACTGGATGGTATCAAGAAAATAATAAGTGGTACTATTTAGCTGAAAATGGAAAAATGGTAACAGGTTTGTACCAAGTTTATCACACAACGTATTATTTTGACGGCAGCGGTGTAATGAAGACAGATTGGATCAAATTAGGTGATGGCTGGCATTACTTTGACAAGTCAGGTGCGATGCTAAGAAATACAGTAACTCCAGACGGTTACTATGTTGATCAAGAGGGGATTTGGAAAGAGTTACCGAAAGTGTCTACTACAACAGAACTAATTCCTATTGAAAAAGCTGAAGCAGTACCTGAAACAACAGTACAAACGACTACTGAAGAACAAGTTCAATAAATGGAACGGATATTATATATATTAAAGAACTAATCTGCTCTGTAGATTAGTTCTTTTTTATTCAAGATTAACTTATAAGTTAATCTTGAATATTGAATTGAAGATAATTGACAGAAAATTTCATTAAATTCTGTTAAGAATCTTATGAATATGATATGATAAACGTGTTAGGAAAGAATAGAGAAGGGAGTCTTATAATGCCAGCGAATCAACGTATTTTAATTATTGAAGATGAACGAAATTTAAGTCGCTTTGTCGAATTAGAATTAAAGCATGAAGGCTATGAAACAAAAGTATGCTCAGATGGCCGCAGCGGTTTACAAGCAGCAATTGATGAGCAGTGGGATGCTATTTTATTAGATTTAATGTTACCAGAAATGAATGGATTAGAAGTCGTTCGTCGTCTTCGCCAGGTAAAACAAACGCCAGTCATCATTATGACAGCGCGCGATTCAGTGATGGACCGTGTTGCAGGGCTTGATCAAGGGGCAGATGACTATGTCGTGAAACCATTCGAAATCGAAGAAATCCTTGCAAGATTACGTGCACTCTTTAGACGCTTGCAAATGGAAGAACAATCTCGAGTTGTGAAACAAACAAGAGTGGAATATCGCGACCTTGTGGTGGAAGTGGAAAACCGCGTCGTTCGTCGTGCAGGGGAAGTCATTGATTTAACGAAGAAAGAATATGAATTACTCTTATTACTGATGGAAAACATTGATATTGTTCTTTCACGTGAAGTGTTATTAAAAGAAGTATGGGGCTATAAGAACGAAGTCGAGACAAATGTGATTGACGTATACGTTCGTTATATCCGTAATAAAATTGATGTACCAGGACGAGAAAGTTATATTCAAACCGTTCGTGGAACTGGATATGTAATGAGAAGCTGAGGAGCTACATATGAAGGACCAAAACCAACATAAATCGGTAGCAAAAAAATGGTGGTGGGTGATGTCGGCCACCATTTTTGCGTTATTAGCTGTATTGACTGCGATTTTGATTGAGGGTCAGATCATTGGCCTTCGTGAGAATGAAAAAAAACAGACCGTGGTGTATGCTCAAGTTATCGCGGATTTGTTATCAGAAAAAACGGAGAAGTTAACAAGTGAAGATATTCTTAGTGTTCTAAACAAAGCAGAGCAATATGAATTGAGTCAAAACCAAGTGTATAAAAAGAATAGTAGTTTTTATCCAATGAATGAAGAACTGAATATTCGTGTCTTTGATACGGGTAAGGAACTATTATTCCAAACGCAACAATGGCAAGACCGTCCACAAGTATCGAGTAAGCTTGAGGCTCAATATGTGACGCTATCGACCGGGGAAGAAAGTGTGCAAGTGATGATGCCGATTCTTTCCAGAAATACTCGTGTCTTAATTGGCCACCTACAAGTAACCAACCGAATGATGAAACTGGCGGAATTAAAAAAACAATTGCGCTTTTTATTCCTTCAGCTAATTGTGATGGAAGGCCTTGTCTCCATTGGGCTTGCGTATTTCATTTCGCGACTTATTTCCAAACCAATTGAAGAAATTCATGATATTATCGCTTCAATCAATGAAGAAAATATCGAAACGAAACGTCTGATTATTCCAAAGAAAAATGACGAGTTTGCGATTGTGTCCCAACAATTCAACGAGCTACTAGATAAGATTAGTTTCTATATTGCACAGCAAAAGCATTTCGTAGAAGATGTGTCTCACGAATTACGTACGCCTGTCGCGATTGTAGAAGGGCACCTGAAGCTTTTAAACCGTTGGGGGAAAGATGACCCAGAAGTGCTGGAAGAGTCGCTCACGGCCTCTCTAGCGGAAATCAAGCGCATGAAGACACTCGTTCAAGAGATGCTTGATTTATCGCGTGCGCCTCAAGTAAGAGAGCAATATAAAGATGCCAAAACGGAAGTCGTTGCGACTTTAGAACAGATTGTAACGAACTTCAAAATACTCTATCCAGACTTTACGTTTATCGCAGATATCGATACGAAGAAGGAGATTATCTCTCCAATCTATCGCAATCACTTCGAACAAGTCATTATCATCTTACTCGATAATGCCGTGAAATATTCAACAGATCGAAAAGAGATTATTGTTAGTCTATCTCCAACGACGGAAGCGGTCGAAATCGGCATTCAGGATTTCGGGATGGGATTAACAGAAGAAGATAAGAAAAAAGTATTCTCACGATTCTACCGCGTCGATAAAGCTCGCTCAAGAGAACGTGGAGGAAATGGTTTGGGGCTTTCGATTGCCAAGGAATTAATCGAAGGATATAACGGTAAAATTAGCCTGACTTCACGACTCAATCATGGGTCATTATTCAAGGTGAAATTACCAATTGCAAAATAATGAAGAAAAGATACAAAAAGTTTAATTTTTTTGTATCTTTTTTTATTTTTTTTCTGTATAATTAAAAAGTATGATATTTAACAAGTTATATGGGGGCTTTATAATGAAAAAAGCGAAAACGGCAGTAGCCTTGGGAGCATTTATTGCGCTCGGTCTGGGTGCAAAAGTTGAAGCAGAAACTGTTCCACAAACTGGTGTGAACAGAATTCACTTTATTAATACGAAAGCAAATACCGGAAGTGATGCCATTCTTCTAGAAAGTAATGGTCATTTTGCATTAATTGATATGGGAGAAGATTTTGATTTTCCAGACGGAAGTAATCCGTTATATCCAATGCGAGCTGGGATTGCTATTCGTAACTATCAAGTATTGGAAGATCGCTTGTTCCGTCATTTATCAAATGTAGGTGTTCAAAAATTAGACTTTATTTTAGGGACTCATGTGCATAGTGACCATATTGGTGGTGCGGATGAAGTACTAAATAGACTTCCAGTAGATACTTTTTATTTGAAAAAGTATTCCGATCAGAGAATTAAAGCTTCTTGGGGACTTTGGGATAATTTATATAATTATGACAATGCACTAAAAGCTGCCAAAGAAAAGGGAGTAAAACTTGTACAAGATATTTCTGATAAAGACAGTCACTTTAAACTAGGAGACATGGATATTCAGTTATATAACTACAAAAATGAATATGGTCCAGATGGACAATTGAAGAAAGTATTAGATGATAATTCGAATTCTATTGTCGCGGTTATTACAGTTAATGGACAAAAAATTTATCTTGGAGGAGACCTTGATAACGCTGAAGGCGGTGAAGACAAGTTAGGTCCTCAGATTGGGAAAGTCGATTTGATGAAATGGAATCATCACTATGATGCCAAAATATCTAACTCTATCAACTTTATTAATAATCTTTCACCGACAATGATTGTACAAACAACAGGTGCGGATATTAATGTTTCTTCTACGAAAGATTATATTCAGAAAAAAGGGATTCAAATCATTCATAGTTCAAGTAAAACTCAAAATGCAACAGTATTTGATATCTCTAATAATGGCTTCAAGAATATTTCTGATGCATTTCCAAATATTCCAACAGTAAAAGCTCAGTGGTATCAAGAAGATGGTTTCTGGAAATATCGCTTAGCAGATGATCAAATGGCGATTGGTTGGCATGAAATTAATGGCAAGTTCTATTTCTTCAACGGAAAAGGACAAATGCAAACAAGTCGATGGATTTATACGAATGATAGTTGGAATCCGCAAAAGGGAGGAGAATACTATTATGTTCATGCAGATGGTTCACGACAATCTGCTGGATGGTTCTGGCATGAAGGTGCTTGGTATTATATTCAGTCTGATGGTACGAGAAGACAGAATGAATTAGCCTTTAGCGGAAACAATCAATATCTATTTGATAAAGACGGAAAGATGCTTACAGGTTGGCAAACCTTTAATGGCAAGAAAATGCTGTTTGCTTCAAGTGGAGAACTGCTAGTTGAGAATGATCAAGCTTCTGCATGGAAGAAGGTCAATGGTAAATGGTATTACTTCGATAACAATAATGTTGCAGTAACTGGATTAAAAGAAATTGATGGAAAAACGTATTTCTTCGATGAATCTGGAGTGATGCAAACTGGATGGAAAGAAGTCGATGGAGTCCGTCGCTATTTTGCAAGTTCAGGTGCAATGGCAACTGGTTGGTTGAAAGACGGTGATTCATGGTATCTCTTAAGTAAAGAGGGCAAGAAACTAACCGGAGATCAAGAAGTAGATGGTGAAAAATACTACTTGAACGAAGAAGGAATCATGCAAACTGGTTGGAAATGGATTGACGGAAAATATCGTTATTACGCTAAGAGCGGAGCCTTGAAGAAAGGTTGGCTGAAAGATGGAAATAAATGGTATTACTTAAATCCTGAAAACGGAGAAATGGTCACTGGGGAGAAAGAAATCGATAAAGTGAATTACTACTTCGTTGATTCTGGTGCTATGGCTGTAGGCTGGAAATGGCATGATGAAGCGTATTATTACTATCAAGCAAGCGGTGCAATGCTAAAAGGCTGGTATAAAGAATCTGGTAAGTGGTATTACTTAAATCCGGAAACAGGGAAAATGGTTACCGGACAACAAGAAGTTTCTGGTAAATATTATTACTTTAACGACTCTGGAGCAATGCAAACTGGCTGGAAATGGCATGATGGTGCTTATCACTATTATCAAGCAAGCGGTGCAATGCTAAAAGGCTGGTATAAAGAAGCTGGTAAATGGTACTTCTTACTTCCGACAACTGGATCAATGCTTACAGGAATCCAGGAAATTTCTGGAGATGATTATTACTTCGATAATTCTGGAGCAATGAAAGTTGGTTGGATTCAAGAAAAAGGTGAATGGTATTACTTCAAAGCAAGTGGTGCAATGCTTCGCAATGGAACAACTCCTGATGGCTATAAAGTCGATGGGGAAGGTAGATGGTTACCTAATGGTGTAACGACAACAACTACAACCACAACGACAACTACTTCTACAACAGAAACAACAACTGCTGAGGAAACGACTCAAGAGAAGACAACACAGAAAACAACCGTTGAATCAACAACGGCAGAGCCTACAACAGAACAAAAGACGATTCCAATCAATTCCAGATAAGACATCTGAAATTACAGATGCAAATGAGATTGGCTAAAAAAACGACGCTCCTTTTCTTTGGAAAGGGAGCGTTTTATAGTTTACATTTCTACACTTATAACTTACACTAGAAAAGTAGTATTTTATTAATTGCAGGCGATTTGCTTGCGTATTTTATTCAAGGAGGACAACTCATGCGCGAACAAAATGTACTCATTACACTGTTCGGAGCAACAGGCGATTTAGCTCATCGTAAGCTTTATCCAGCGTTATTCCGTCTATTTCAAAAAGGATTTATCAAAAATCATTTCGCAGTGATTGGGACAGCACGTAGAGAGTGGACTAACGAGTATTTCAGAGATGTTGTAAAACAATCTGTTCAGTCATTAGTGAAGTCAGAAGAAGAATTAAATCAATTCCTTTCTCATTTCTACTATCAACCTCATAACGTTACTGACACACATCATTATGTCGTATTAAAAGAACTTTCAGAAGAATTAGATGCCAAGTATCAAATCGAAGGCAATCGTGTCTTCTATTTAGCAATGGCACCGACTTTCTTTGGAACGATCACAGAGCATTTAAAAGCAGAAGGTTTAATCACTGAGAACGGCTATAACCGACTGATCATCGAGAAACCATTCGGGAAAGATTACGCTTCTGCAGAAGAATTAAACAATCAACTTCGTCAATCATTCGAGGAAAAACAAATCTATCGTATCGACCACTATTTAGGAAAAGAAATGATTCAAAACATTTCTGCGGTCCGTTTTGCGAACCGAGTATTCGAAGCATTATGGAACAAAGAGAATATCGACCATATTCAAATCTCACTGTTAGAACAAGTGAGCGTGGAAGAACGTGGGGGCTACTACGATACAAGTGGTGCTTTACGTGATATGGTGCAAAATCATATTCTACAAATTCTAGCCCTAGTGGCGATGGAACCACCAGTTTCATTTGGAGATGTTCGTAAAAACAAGATCAAAGTGTTAGAACAACTTCGCCCTTATACAACTGCCGAAGAAGTGAACAAAAACTTTGTCCGTGGGCAATATGGACCTTCTGTAGATGGGTTAAAACCTGGCTACCGTGAAGATGCCAATGTGGCAGATGATTCCAATATGGAAACATATGTTGCTGGTAAAGTATTTATCGATAATGAACGTTGGGAAGGCGTTCCGTTCTACGTTCGTACAGGTAAGAGTCTTCATTCAAAGGAAACAATCATTGATGTTGTCTTCAAAGAAGCAAGCTCTCCATTGTTCTGTGGTATTGATGGTTGTCCATCAAACCGTATTTCAATTCACATCACTCCACGTGAAGGATTCTGTTTCGTGATTAATTCGAAAGCCGTTGGAAATACCATCGCGCTCCAAACAAGTCACTTGGAGAAAATCTTTGATGAGAACTTCGCGATGAGCAGTCCTGAAGCGTATGAGCGCTTAATTCTTGACTGTATCGAAGGTGACATGACAAACTTCACGCATTGGGAAGAAGTAGCTGCTTCTTGGAAATATGTGGATAGTATTCGCCAAACATGGGATAGCGAAATTGCAGCTGATTTTCCAAACTACGCTGCTGGAAGCAAAGGACCACAATCAGGTTACGATTTAATCGAACGTGATGGACGCAAGTGGGTTGACCGCGACTAATGACATACAGCTAAGACTAGGTGAAACCTAGTCTTTTTTTGTTCTAAGAAAAGTGAAGAAAGCACAATTTTCCCTTCATAAAAAGCGAAGAAAAGATTTTAAAGGAATTCCTAAAAAGCCGAGGATTCTTATAGTAGCAGTAACGTGAAAAACATCGAAAGTGAAATATGCGGAGTAGGGATTTATCCCGTACTCCGCATTTGAATCTTCGAAGGAGAGAGACGAAACGGCTCGAACCGGTGTAACGTTACCGCCACTATGAAAGAATTCTCTAAGATATTGTAGACAGCACAATTATCTCCTTTTTAAAAGCGAAGAGAATGATGTAAAGCCATTCCTAAAAAGCCGAGGATTTCTTATAGTAGCAGTAACGTGAAAAACATCGAAAGAGAATTATGCGGAGTAGGGATTTATCCTGTACTCCGCATTTGAATCTTCGAAGGAGAGAGACAGAAAGGCTCGAACCGGTGTAACGTTACTGCAACTATAAAAGAAATCCGTAAGGATTTTTAGGGGTAATTATTTTATTCATTCTATTAATCATTTCCTTCGCGCGACCCCGTTTTCTTGAAAAGGTCGTTCTTTTTCTGTAAACTGTTCTCTATATAGGAGGCGCACATGACGATTAGAGACTTTATTCAATTAAGTATTTTAAAACCAAATAAAATTTGGACGATTTTACAAAATCCACTGA
This sequence comes from Granulicatella sp. 20925_1_28, assembly GCF_041433575.1. Lineage (NCBI taxonomy): Bacteria > Bacillati > Bacillota > Bacilli > Lactobacillales > Carnobacteriaceae > Granulicatella > Granulicatella sp. 20925_1_28. The sequence goes on along the minus strand of NZ_JAPWBS010000002.1, from coordinate 22,771 downwards.
AAAAAATAAAAGGAATCTTTTTCCTACTCGTATTACTCGTTTCAATTCCTGGCTTTATTCGTGCCGGAAAAGATATCGCAAGCATGAATACGAACTTAGGCATCGTTGCAAAACAGTTCCCTGATCTCTCGATTCAAGATGGAAAGTTGTCGGCTGGAGACAATACGGGATTTGTTTACCGTTCGGATGTATTTAATATCGTCTTCGACCCTAGTGGAAAGTCAACGGACAATGATGTGACGTCTGAATCTAGTCAAGGGATTCCATCCATCGGGATTTTACAAGACCATATTGTTGTAGACACCATCATTAATACCTCAAAATTTTCTTATGAAGGCTTAAATGGATTCAGTAAAGAAAATGTGCAACAATTTATTAAAGAATTCCAGTCGAAGCTGTGGTTAGTATTTATCGGGGTACTAGTATTTGGCTTCATTTATAATACTTTAATGATGTATGTATTGATGATTCTAATTAGTTTTATCGTACGATTATTAACAGCCTTATTTATGAGAGCCTATATTCAAATGCATCCAACTGTATCGAAACAGTTAACGATTGCTGCAATGTTCCTACCAGCAACCATCTATATGGTGATTGGCGTGTTAGGCATCGGCGGAGGAGTAGGGATGTTTATGTACCTACTAGTAACATCGACCTTCAACTGGCTTCTTGGAATGCGAGAATTCATCGCTCAGCAAAACAAAAACCAATAAAAAATAACTCTTAGAAACCACGAACAAGTCGTTTCTAAGAGTTTTTCTTTAGCCAAAATCCACAAAAAATAAATAGCAGAGATTAAATTTCTAAACTGAGATTACGAAGAAATATACGAATTCTATAGTAATAGTGACGGGAAGTTGCATTAAAACGAGGGAGAAAGACAGAAATGGCCAAAATAGAAGACTCTATTTTGGCCATTTCGTTTTCTTTCCCCCACAAAGTTGAATAGGAACGAGTGAGTTACATGTAGCGAAGCTCGTTCCATTCAACCACTGTGCAAAGGGGACGTAGGAATATAATTCCATACGTCCCCTTTGAGGATTTAAAGGCGAGAGACCTTAGGCTCGAGCTGGTGCCTCGTCACTATTACTATGAAGATATCCGTAAGGATTCGAAGTAATCTGAAATAATGAAGATGTCTCTATTATTTATTTTTTGTACGATTTTGTCTGCGTTGTTTTTGACGGATCTCCTGCCCAAGTTTTTTCTTGTAGCCAGGTTTTACTTTTTTCTTCGCTTTCTTAATCATGCCTTTGAGGCGAGGATCTAAGTCTTTAGATTGCGTGTTTTTACGTTTTTCACGACGAGAGCGGTCATAACTTTCTACAAGCTCGCCATTTTTCAATTCAACTGTTTCAAAAGAAATGCCTTTTCCTTCTAATGTTTGAATGGCTTGTTCTTGATCTGGTGTGTAGAAGGTGATGGCTGTTCCTTCAAGACCATTACGTCCAGTACGACCGACACGGTGAATGAAGAATTCTAATTCGCCAGGAATTTCTAAGTTGATGACATGAGAAACTCCTTCGATATCAATTCCACGTGCAGCAAGGTCTGTTGCGACAACGAATTGATAATCTATTTGTTGAATTTGTTTCATCACACGACGACGTTCTCTTGAAGGGATATCTCCGTGAATCGTTGCCACTTTGAAGTTATGGCTGCGGAGGTCTTTTGTCACTTCGTCTGCTTTTTGTTTCGTATTTACGAAAATAAGAACGAGGTAAGGGTGACCCATTACAAGTAACTGACGAAGAACGTCCATTGGATTTTGTGCCTTTGTGACTAGTAATTGATTTTTAATCGTTGGTGAAACGAGTTGTGTGTTCTCAATCTGAATCACCTTTGGATTGCCCAAGTATTTCTTCAAGAATGGTTTAATTTTATCTGGGATCGTTGCAGAGAAAACAGACATTTGTAAGTTTTCTGGCATACGAGATGCGATTTCATCGACAGTTTCTAAGAACCCTAAGTCAAATGTCATATCCGCTTCATCGACGACCATCATTTGAACGGTTTGAACGAAGAGCGTATTCTCTTGCATTAAATCGAAAATACGACCAGGAGTCCCAATCACGATATGTGGTTGTGTTTGCGTTAGTTTAGCCACTTGACGTTTTTTGTCGGTGCCACCGATACATTTTTCTAATAAGATTTCTGTATCACTAAATGAAATGAGTTGTGAAGCAACTGCGGTTAATTGTTCTGCGAGTTCACGGCTTGGAACAGTAATCACTAATTGCAACTCTTGACGGTTAGGATCAATTTTGTTGATAAGTGGTAATAGGAAACTATGGCTCTTTCCGCTCCCGGTTTGCGATTGACCAATCACAGATTCTCCTTTTAATAAAAGAGGAATAATGCGTTCTTGAATAGGTGTTGGTTGTGTAAATTTTAAGTCAGCCAATGCTTTTTGCAAGTATGGCTGTAATGCGTAATCTGTAAATTTCATGTTTTCATCTCTTTTCTTTCTCTATGTAGCGGGATTATTATATCATAAATTCATGCTAAGGGTGGAGCCATGAGGGTGGGCATAATTTTTGCGTATCGTGTTTGTTGGGTGGTATGATGATTAAAGAAAGAAACAGTTTTCATAACTGTATTTAATTTTAGGAGGAATTTAGTAATGACTTATGAATTACCAAAATTAGAATACGCGTTTGACGCATTAGAACCACATTTTGATGCACGTACAATGGAAATCCACCATGACAAACATCACAATGCATATGTTACAAATTTAAACGCAGCGGTAGAAAAACACCCTGAATTATTCGAAAAAACAGTTGAAGAATTAATTAGCGATTTAAACGCTGTTCCTGAAGATATCCGTGTAGCTGTTCGCAACAACGGTGGCGGACATGCAAACCACAGCTTATTCTGGACTCAATTATCTCTTGATGGTGCAAAAGCTCCAGAAGGTGCTTTATTAGCAGCCATCAACGAAGCATTCGGAAGCTTCGACGAATTCAAAGCAGCATTCGCACAAGCAGCAGCAACTCGCTTTGGTTCAGGTTGGGCATGGTTAGTACTTTCTAATGGAAAATTAGAAGTTGTTTCTACTCCAAACCAAGACAGCCCTCTATCAGAAGGTAAAACTCCATTATTAGGATTAGATGTATGGGAACATGCATACTACCTAAACTACCAAAACCGTCGTCCAGACTACATTTCAGCATTCTGGAATGTTGTAAACTGGGATGAAGTAGCTCGTCGTTTTGAAGCTGCTAAATAATCAGTAAATAACGAAGACCGATGTTTCCTAAGAAGCATCGGTCTTTTTGCGTTTATATAGAATGAGGCTGAGTAACAGAAGAGAAGCAAGGCTCACAAGGCTGCCTTCCAGTAAGAATGGAGTCGTATAACGATATTCGATTCGGTGAGGTCCTTTGGAAATTGTAAATCCAAGAAGGCTATCCAAAATCTTGTATGTTTCTACTTTTTGACCGTCTACCCATACTTTCCATCCAGTTGAATATGGTATCGTTGTGAGAACAGTCGAGTCTTCGAAGACCTCCATTGTTCCTACAAAATGAGTAGCAGAGAAAGTTTCCAGTTTTAGCTCTTGTGCTTTTGTCTTCTCTAATCGCTCGTTTAATAGAGTAGTGTTTAATGAATATAGATTGAGTTTAGAAAACTCAAAGCCATCATCTTTAACGGTAATGCGAAGGGTTTGTGGTTGTCCTTTTTGGTTCTTGGCGACGCTAAGAAGCACGGGTTTTGATTGAACCGGATAAAAGGCATATGGTTCACCGTTTAGCATCATCTCCAAATCTTCTTCACCCATCGTTCCCGCCATTTCTAAGTAAATCGGATCGTTGGTTTCAGGAGTAAAGGTCAGTGTAATTGTTCCAACTTGAGTGTTGTCCTTAAGTTGAATTCGTTGATACACGACAGGTGAGTCACTAATATTTTTGAAAGTCGTCTCGTAAGAAACTCTTGTAAAAATATTTTTTGGGCTCGTTGTTCCACTAAGCGCGTTTGCCAATTGGTTTTGCATCGTAATCGGATGGTTTGTTGGCACCTTCATCGATTTCAGGATTGCTTTCATCGGATAAGCAATCGAGAGGGCGTTTGGATTTGTGACAATGTGTCCTTCGTCAAAGTTCGCGATTGTTGAGAAATCTTCCAAGTCTTTTCGTTCCCAGCGTTCGTTGTAAGTGGCATCTGTGGTTTCGATAAAGGTATTCTTGATTCCCAGTAAGGCATCCGTCAGAAGGGTACCATTGCTGTAATTGACATAGGCGGTTCCTTGACGAACTCCAATCGCATCAAAGAACTTTTCTGTTTCCTTTTCAAAGGTGGATGAAAAATGGGATACGCCGTACGTTGGAACTTGAAGACTATCATTTTTCGAACGAAGCATCGTTTTCTCGCTGCGATAAAATTCATTTTCCGCAGGGCGTAATACGGTAGACCAGTCTGCTAATGACGATTGATAAGCCGTGAATTCAGAATTCATGACATACCCCAGTCTGGATAAGGTGACGATACTGTTTAAGAGCAGTTCAATCACTACAAATGAAATTAGGAATTTTTGGTGCGCTCTTTTTCCGCGTCCGATTAAAATCAGACCATACAAGATTCCCATTGAGAGCCCGAACCCAAGCGCGATTTGCCAGCCTTGTAGGTAGTCTTGAGGGAAGAGAATAAAACCAATGCTTGTTGCTAATACAAGGAAGAAATACACAAATGTCTCATGAATCCCAACAGCTGTTTTCTTCAGTGCCCATTGGTAGCCTAGAAAGACCATCCAGAAGCTAAAGAGGAATGAGAAGCGATATGAATACCAATTTGGTAGTTGCCCGGCATGCCACAGTTTATCAAACATCTCAATGTTAAAGCTAATAAGGATGACAATTGTAATGAATAGCGCGTAAAGACGTTGGAATAGTGCAATCTTTTTCTCTTTGAAGTAGCAAAGGAAACTAAACATTGCCAGGCTGCCAACGAAAATATTTGGATAGCCTTTTTGCATTTCATGGAAGTCGAAACTACCGATAAAGAGCTTGGAAGCCATGAGCAGTGGATTATATTCAGACTTTAGACTCCAAGCGATGGTAGTCGCTGTCCCTTTACTTCCAAGTAGGCTATAAAATGTTGGAAGTAGAATGACTGTAATGAGTCCAACGGAAAGGACACTATAAAAGATAAAGCGTCCAAACTGTTTTATAAAATTCTTCCATGAGAAGGAATCATTTATCATTAAATAGGCATACGGGAAATAGAGACCTAAGAATAGGCAAATCATATATCCAGTATAGTAATTACTCAAAATAGTGAGTGATAAAGGAAGTACATAATATAATGGATTTCGTTTTTGTAAGAGTGCATCCACGCCAAGGACGATGAGTGGAAGGCCAATGAGGGCATCTAACCACATCACATTAAATTGATTGGCTGAAAGATAACTCATAAATCCGTATGAGAGTGCAAAGAGAAGCGTCGTCCAATTTCTTTGTTTGAATTTCACATCTAGCAATACTGAAAAGCTAACCGTACAAGAAACGAGTTTCAAGAAAATAAGAAGAGAGACACCCATGGCGATGGCCGAGCGAGGAATGAGTAAAAAGAGAAGATTAAACAGACTCAACAAATAGTACGCCCATAAACTTACCATTTCTCCGCCAATAGACTTCGAGAAGCTATAGAAGAATTGCTCTGGATGATGCAAGAGAGTGTCTTGGTAGTAACTAAAGAAGTCGACATATTGCTGCCCAAGGTCGATGGTTAGCCATGTTCGATTTCCAAATGGGGTGATTGTAAAGAGTAGAAAAATCGCTAAAATCATCACAGCTGGAATCAAAATGCTGAGCGTATAGTATCTCTTCTTGGTCATCGTCTTTTCCATGGTAGTCCTCCTTTCTAGTCGTTACTGTTAGCATAGCATGGAAACGCGGAGCCTGCACGAAAAATTAGTCTTGAACGCAAAAAAAACTTAACCACTTTCTAACCCCTTTTTTATACAGATTAGGGCGAGATTTATGGTATACTGTTATGAGTTACTAGATGTTATATGGAGTGTATTATGCTTACTAAAAGAAAATTAAAGAAGAAAAAGAAAAAATCACATATTCCATTTCGCTTGAATTTATTATTTTTAATTGTATTCTTTTCATTTATTGCCTTAATTAGCCGTTTGGCGTATATCCAATTAGTCAAAGGAGACGAGTTTGTTGCGCTCGTACAACGTACAGAGACAACCACTGCTAAAAAATCAGTTCCGCGTGGATCGATTTACGATAGCCAAGGACGTATTTTAGTGGGAAATAAACCAAAACTCGCTATTAACTATACAAGACCTGCAGATGTTAAAGCGTCAACGATGTTAGAAACCGCTAAGAAATTAACAACATTGATTTCTGTGGATGCTTCCGAGTTAAAAGAACGTGACTTGAAAGACTATTGGGTAGCGACAAACCCTGACAAAGTCGATAGCCTTCTAACAGCAGAAGAGAAGAAGAGAATCGCGAAAGAGAATCTCTCGACGAGTAAAACGTATGAAATGCAATTGGAACATATTCCTGCCGACGAATTAAATTATAGCGATGCCGAAAAACAAGTGATTGCTATTTTCACGAAAATGAATAGTGCGTATGCCTTATCAACAGTGACACTGAAAAATGAAGGCGTCACAGAACAAGAGGTCGCTAAAATCAGTGAACGCCTTGGAGAGCTTCGCGGGGTCGACGTTGATTCTGACTGGGATCGTGAATATCCAATGGGCGATATGTTGAAGACAATTCTTGGAACGGTATCGTCCGAAAAGACGGGGCTTCCTTCGGATAAAGTGAAGTCACTTCTAGCGCAAGGCTACTCACTCAATGACCGTGTTGGAACAAGCTATTTAGAAGAACAATATGAAACAGTGCTTAGCGGAACGAAGACAGTTGTAAAATCACAAACCAATACAAAAGGTGAAGTGGTGAATACGACTGAAACGTATCCAGGTAAAGGCGGGTCAAACCTTGTCTTAACGATTGATACTGAATTCCAAAAGAAAATTGAAGAGATTGCAAAGAAGTCTGTTGAAGAGATGACGGATCCTGCTGCGGACCGTGTGTATATCGTTGTAATGAATCCAAAAAATGGAGACATTCTTGGAATTACAGGGAAGAAAAAGAAATTTGATGAAAACTTTCATTCAACGGGTGTCGAAGACGATGCTCTTGGTGCCATCAATAACTCATTTGGAATGGGGTCTGTTGTAAAACCAGCAACCGTCCTATCAGGGTATATGGATGGAGCAATCACGCTTGAGGATAATACGATTGTCGATGAACCAATTGAATTCGAAGCGTCTAAACCAAAGAGTTCATGGTTTAACCGTAATGGTAAAATGGAATTAACAGACTTAGATGCCTTAGAACGTTCATCAAACGTTTATATGATTAAACTGGCGATGAAGATGGGTGGACAAACAACGTACGAAAAAGGCGGACGTTTAAATATTAATCTAAGCCTATTTGACAAACTCCGTGAGTATTACGCGCAGTTCGGACTTGGTGTTCGTACAGGGATTGACCTTCCAAATGAAGGAAAGGGGTATAATGGTGGTACAGCCAATGCCTTCTCAGCACTTGACTTTGCGTTCGGTCAGTTTGACTTATATACACCGCTGCAATTAGCACAATATATGTCTACCATTGCTAATGGTGGTACACGTATTGCCCCACGTTTAGTAAAAGAAATTCATGAAACAAGTCCAAGTGGTGGCATTGGTAATTTAGAAGATGTCGTTCCAACGAAGATTATGAATTCGATTCAAGTAAGTAAAGAAATCTTGGATCATATTAAAGAAGGGCTATACCGTGTAACGCATGGTGAAAACGGAACGTCTGCTACGACATTCAGAACGTATTCTCCACAAGTCGCTGGTAAAACAGGGACTACCGAAGCGTTCTATTCGGGACCAAATCCAGCATATACTAATGAAGCCGTTGAAAATTCAACCTTCATCTCGTATGCACCATACGATAATCCAGAAATCGTAGTAGCTGTTGTTGCTCCGTACTTCAAAGATGGATACCCATCTGACTATGCTGCCAAAGTGGCTAAACAAGTTTATGATGCGTACTTCGCAAAAACAAATAGTTCTTCACAAACGAATGAAGCGACTGTAAACTCACAAATTCGACAACAACAAAATAACCGACGTTAAAAAGGAACTGAGTGGTCGTTGTGCCGCTCAGTTTTTTGTCATTAAAGTTTAGTAAAATCAATTGTTGAAATGCTTAAAACCAATTATAATAAAGCAAAATGGAGGCGAAATTATGGACTTTACAGAAAAAACAATTCAACGAGATGTTAAATATTCAGGACGCATTTTTACGGTGACACAAGATATCGTGGAACTACCAAATGGGAAAACTTCTACGAGGGACCTCGTATTCCATACAGGAGCAGTAGCAGTGCTTGTCATTCGTGACGGAAAGATGTTGCTTGTTCGTCAATATAGAAAGCCATTAGAAATGCATTTCTTAGAAATTCCAGCGGGGAAATTAGACTCGAAGGAAGAAGTGCCTCTAGAAGCCGCAAAACGTGAATTAGAAGAAGAAACAAATCTTGTTGCAAAGGAATGGGTGAAGATGATGGAAATGGTCTCAACCCCTGGATTTTGCGATGAGAAAATCACATTATTCCAAGCAAAAAATGTGACGGTCAAAGAAGATGCAAAACCTGCAGACGAAGATGAATTTGTTGAAATCTTATGGATGCCACTAGAAGAAGTGATGCAAAAAATCCAAGCAGGCGAAATTGCGGATGCGAAGACGATTATTGCAGCACAATATGCTTGGATGCATAAAGGAGAATAATCAATGCCAAATGAACCTTTATTAACGAGAAAATCGTATAAAGAACAATTAGAAAAACAGAATCGAGAGTTAGAAGAACTAGACGAGCAGAGAGAGCGAAGGGACAGTCGTTTGTCGTCTTTTGAAGGAGAAGAAGGTTTTCATTCTGAACGTGAGGAAGAAAGTGTACAAGTACACCGTACTCCAAAATCAGGCCTTCGAAAATACAATCATTTCTTAAATGTGTGGCTAGTTTCAGTGGTGGTTCTTTTAATCATTATACTTGCGATTCAAATGTTCTTTTAAACATGGTTTTAAAACATAAAAAATGATATAGTTAATATGTATATAAAGAGGATTAGTAAATGAAACTAAATAAAGGAATTAGAATAGCATTATGGCTTATTCCATTTGTGTTATTTTATGCGTATATTTGGGAAAAAGGTTTTGAGTATCCTGTCGTAGATGACATCATGATTAATCAAACGATTTTGTCGCATGAAAATATGCTATTGCCATATGTTGGGATTGGATTGTCAACTTTACTTGTTGCTTTACAAAAGATTTTTCAAGGTTGGAATATCTACTTTATTTTTCTAGTATTATCATATTGTGGAAGTATCAGTATATTTAACGACTTCTTCTATAAGAAAAAATTATATGTTTTGATACCATTAACACTACTTATGCAATGTGTGCTCATTAAGTATTTTTCATTTTCTGTCATTTCATATTTAGTAGCTGCTGCAGGGATTTTACTTTTGTTTAACCAGTCTCTAGTAATGGGAATAGTGACAGTAGCAGTAGGGGTCTCAATAAGACCACAAATTGCCTCAAGTTTAATCGTGTTAGTCTTACCATTCTTAATTTACGAGATTCTAAAGAACAAGAAATGGAAAGAAATGCTGATTCTTATAGGAATAGTATTATCTATTAATGTATCAAACAAAGTGTATTCGATGACTCAACCAGATGTACAAGAATATCTTAAGTGGAATGAATTAAGTACTAATTTAAGAGATTTTCCAGAAATTAACTATGAAAAGCATCGTGAAGAATTTGAAAAGCTCGGAATTAGTGAAAATGACTTATTAACATCTACTTATTGGCTTTTTGCTGAGAAGAAGGCTTTAAATAATGAAATGCTGGAAAAAATCCAGTCAGTTCGCTCGATTACTGAGAAGTATTCTTTTAATATTCCTCAGTTTATCAATGATTATTTTCAAAATATTATTTTAGTAGCGTATCTCATCTTGTTTGTTGGGTGGCTAATTATTTTTAAACCGAAAAATATCTGGGCTTGGTTATTACCAGTAACTCCATTCATCTTAATAGGTGCACTTTTTGTTCGACAAAGGGTAGTAGAGAGAGTGTACTTACCATTGATGGTCTCATTCTTAATGTTCTTTTTAATTTATGCACCTGTCTTTTATGAAAAGAGACAATGGTTCAAAAAGAAAGTCGTATTTTTATGTGCCCAAGTAATTTTACTAATGGTAGGCTATAAATGGCTAGAATTTATGAATCAAGAATGGTATTGGTTCCCAACAATTAATGACTCCGTGAATGTGACATATCATGAAGTTGTCGAAGAGCATCCAGATCAACTTATTATTTTTGGTGGGTATGGAATGCTTGTAAATGCACAACCATCGCTATCCACGTTCAGAATTCGTACGAATCAAGTTGTTTCTAATACAACGACGCTTGGTAATTGGCAAACATTTTCGCCACAGTACACAAACTTACTAAAAAGATATGAAATTGAAGATACAAATAATTTATTATCTTCAGCGGTTAATAATAATATTATTATTTTCTTCTGGTATAAAGACTCTGGAAGTATGAATCGTATTATTACAATTTTTAAAGAACATTATCAAAAAAACGTGCACTTTGAAGAAATTGAAACAGTTAATTCTGAAATAAGTATCTATAAACTTAAAGCAGATTAAGGAGAGGTATATGAAAAAGCGAATTGGCTATATTGATATGGCGAAAGGATTAGCCATTATTTTAGTAATTATTGGGCATATATCCTTTACGCCTGGAGCGGGGAAAACTATTCTTTATTTATTTCATATTCCTTTGTTTTTCTTCTTGTCTGGTTTTACATTTTCAATTGATAAGTATACGAACTTTACAAGTTTTTTCTGGAATAAATTTAAAGGGATTGTTGTTCCATTCTTTCTCATGAATGTATTTGTGTTTTTAGTGCAACTCTTTATTTTATATCCTGATCAAGTTCTAAGTTTTAATCTGATTCAATTTGCAAAACAATTGATATTATCGGATAGATTGCATATTTATTTCCAATTATGGTTTTTAAATGTATTGTTTTTATCTGAAATTGTATGTTATTTTGTTTTAAAATATGCTCGGAATAAAAATTTGCAAATAGGTGTTGCGATTACCTTACTGTTCCTTGTATTTGTAGGACAAAAAGCGTATGAGTCTAACTGGTATTTAATCTGGAATTGGGACTTAGTTCCAGTAGCAACTATTTTTATTTTGTTAGGAGTCCTTACAAGGAAACATTTAACAGAGGTAGAAAAGTACCTAACTCTTAAGTTTTTACCGATTGCTACTGTCATCAGTATTGCAGTAGGGTTACTAAACTATAAACTAAGTGGCTTCAGAGTTGATTTATACTACCAACAAATTGGAAATCATTTGTTATTTTATATTTCTGCAATAGCAGGAATCTGGGCTACAATTACTTTGTTCAAAGTGATTCCAGAAGCAGAGTGGTTTAAATCAATTGGGAAAAAGACCTTAATTTATTATGGTGTACATTCACCAATTGTTCTTGTACTTGCTGAAAAATTAGTAGCTCAATTAGCAGCTAAATATACGGGCATATTTGTTAATGGATATGTTTCAGCGGCCCTCACAACAGTCTTAGCTGTTTTGGGATGTGAAATCATTGTACAAATTTTCAGAGGGACCAATTTTCCTTTTGGTTTAAAAATGATAGGAGAGAAGAATGAACAGAAATAATCCAATTTTATATATTGTTATTCCTTGTTATAACGAAGAAAAAGTATTACCTCATACGAATCCAATGTTTATTGAGAAGATTGAATCTTTAATCAATAGTGGACAAGTGCATCCAAACAGTAAAGTGATGTATGTCAATGATGGTAGTAAAGATAAAACATGGGAATTGATTCAACAATATGCAAAAGAGAATAGTCATGTTGTTGGGATTGCACAAAGCAGAAACCGTGGGCACCAAAGTAGTGTCTTAGCAGGGATGGATGAAGCTGCGAAATTTGCAGATATCGTTATTACGATTGATGCGGATGGCCAGGATGATATCAACTGTATGGATAAAATGGTGGCTGAATATAAAGATGGTTCAGAGATTGTATACGGTGTTCGTGACAATCGTGAAACTGATTCTGCATTTAAGAGAATTACGGCTGAAGGATTCTATAAAGTGATGCATCTGTTTGGTGCGGACGTTGTCTTCAATCATGCGGACTATCGTCTCGTCTCTAAACGTTTTATTCAAGAATTAAAGAAATTCAAAGAGGTGAACTTATTCCTTCGTGGGATTATGCCACTTGTAGGCTTTAAGTATTCCTATGTGACTTACAAACGTCATGAACGAATTGCTGGAGAAAGTCACTATCCATTGTCAAAAATGCTTGGATTAGCGATTGATGGAATTACAAGTTTATCCATTAAACCAATTCGAATTATTACTGCGATTGGTGTATTGACGTCGTTCTTCAGTTTTGCTCTTATCATTTGGGTGCTTTGGGCTAAATTCTCAAATAACTCTGTTGCTGGTTGGGCAAGTACATATGCCATTGTAAGTCTACTTGGTGGTGTACAATTAATCAGTCTTGGTGTTATCGGGGAATACATCGGTAAGATTTATTTAGAAGCCAAAGAGCGTCCTCGATATATTATTGGGGAACGTACCTATGATGAAAATGAATAATTTTCCTTTTCATTTTCACGGCATTATGATAGGATAAAGCATATATAGAAAACACATTGATGGAAAAGGGTTTTTAACAAAGCTTTTCAGGGAGGAAGATCCTGACTGCAAGTCTTCCAAGTCACGTTTCAAACTTTTCACTTCCGGAGTGACCATTGGGATTCACTGATGAATAATGGTTCGGGTCGCCCCCGTTAACAGCGTCCAAGTGTCTTGAGCAGGTCTCAAGGAACAAGGGTGGTACCGCGAAATTTCGTCCCTTATAGTCTTATGGCTATAAGGGATTTTTATTTTTATAAGGAGGAATACAATGAATTTAGAAGAAATGAAAGTACAGTTTGATGCGATTCGTAAAGATGTGCTTGCTTCATTAGAAGAAGTAACAAACTTAAAAGAGCTTGATCAAATTCGTGTACAACAATTAGGGAAAAAAGGACCAATCACAGAAGTTCTTAAAAACATTAAAAACTTAGCCAACGAAGAGAAACCAAAAGTGGGAGCTCTTGCCAATGAATTACGTTCTGTCTTAGAAGAAAAAATCGCTTCTGTTAAAGAAGTGCTTGAAGCAAAAGCGTTAGAAGAAACTTTACAATCTGAAACAATTGACATCACAATGCCAGGACGTCCAATCGAACGTGGAACTGCGCACGTATTAGCGCACGTTCAAGACCAAGTAGAAGATTTCTTCATCGGCCTTGGATACCAAGTAGTAGAAGGGCCAGAAGTGGAATCAGACCACTATAACTTTGAGATGATGAACTTGCCAAAAGATCACCCAGCGCGTGATATGCAAGATACATTTTACATCACTCCTGAGTACTTACTTCGTACACAAACTTCTCCAGTACAAGCTCGTACAATGGAAAAACATGACTTTACAAAAGGTCCATTGAAGATGTTAAGTCCGGGTCGTGTATTCCGTCGTGATAACGATGATGCGACTCACTCACATCAGTTCTATCAAATCGAAGGTCTTGTTATCGATAAACATATTACGATGTCAGACTTAAAAGGAACTCTTTCGGCATTTGCCAAAGAAATGTTCGGGGAAGACCGTGAAGTGCGTCTTCGTCCAAGTTACTTCCCATTCACTGAACCATCTCTAGAAGTGGATATTAGCTGCTTCAAATGTGGTGGCGAAGGCTGTTCTGTATGTAAAGGAACAGGTTGGATTGAAGTGTTAGGTAGTGGGATGGTACATCCAAACGTCCTTGAAGCTGCCGGTGTGGATTCAACTGTCTACGGTGGATTTGCCTTCGGGTTAGGTCAAGACCGTATTGCCATGTTGAAATATGGGATTGATGATATTCGTTCATTATATACAAACGATGTGCGTTTCTTAAGCCAATTTACGAAAGAATCATAAGAGGAGGAAGAACATGAAATTATCATACGAATGGTTAAATGAATATATTGATTTATCACAAATTACTCCTCAAGAATTAGGAGAAAAAATGTCTCGTACGGGGATCGAAGTCGATAGCGTAACGGTTCCAGGCGAGGGCTTAAAAGGACTAGTGGTTGGTTTAGCAACCAAAGTCGTTGACCATCCAGATTCAGATCACTTACACGTTGTAACTGTTGAAGTAGGAGCTGACGAGCCGCTTCAAATCGTGTGTGGCGCTCCAAACATTGCAGCAGGCCAAAAGATTATCGTGGCGACTCACGGTGCACGCATTGCTGGCGGTCATAAAATTAAACGTGGAAAATTACGTGGCGTAGAATCTCAAGGGATGATTTGTTCATTGCAAGAAATCGGTGTGCCAAGTAACTTAGTACCAAAAGAATACGAAGATGGGATTTACGTCTTCACAGATGATAGCATCGAAGTGGGAAGCGACGCAGTTCATGTATTAGCGCTTGATTCAACAATCGTGGAACTTGATATCACTGCTAACCGTTCTGACGCGTTAAGCATGCGCGGTTCTGTTCACGAAATCGGTGCGATTTACAACTTGAAGAACAATTTAGAACCAGATGCATTCGAAAAAGGAACTTCTTCTAAAATTCCAGGCGTTGTCAAAGTTTCTGTAGAAAACGAAGCAGACGCTCCTGCATACCACGCATTCTTAATCAAAGGCGTTAAAGTGGCTCCAAGTCCACAATGGTTGCAAAACCGTTTAATCGCAGCAGGCGTTCGACCAATCAATAATTTAGTAGACGTAACAAACTACATTTTAATGGAATACGGTCAACCGCTTCATGCATTTGACTACAATAAATTACCTGAAAAAGAAATCCATGTTCGTCGCGCAACAGAAGGCGAAACATTAGTGACTTTAGATGGTGAAGAACGTACATTAGAAAACGAAATCGTGATTACTTCAGGCGGCCAACCAGTCGCATTAGCTGGGGTCATGGGTGGTTTAGACACTGAAATCTCTGACGAGACAACAACAGTCTTATTAGAAGCAGCCTTATTCGATCCTAAAGCGGTTCGTCTAGCATCACAAAAACATAACTTACGTAGCGAGTCTAGTGCTCGTTTTGAAAAGGGCATTAACAAAGCGACAATCGTTCAAGCTGGAAAACGAGCTGCAGCATTGATTGCTGAACTTGGCGGCGGAACAGTGAAAGAGGCCTTTGCTTCTGCACAAAGCTATGATTTAGAATTACCAGTTGTGAGCATCACTCTAGAACGCTTAAATCACGTTTTAGGAACAAGCTTAACTCTAGATGAAGTGAAACAAGTATTTGCGCAATTAGAATATCCAACAACTGTAGAAGGAACACGTTTCGACGTGACAATCCCTGCATGGAGATTTGATATTTCTATCGAAGCAGACTTAGTAGAAGAAGTGGGTCGTATTTACGGATACGATAAGATTCCTGCAACATTACCAACAACTGAAAGTACAGTGGGTGGCTTAACAGATAAACAACGCTTCATCCGTTACACTCGTCAATTCATGCAAGGGGCTGGACTTTCACAAGCGTACACTTACGCATTAACAACTCCAGAGAAAGCAAAATGGTTTACGAAGAAAGATGCAACAAGCGTGCGTTTAAGCTGGCCAATGAGTGAAGATCGTAGCGAATTACGTCAATCACTATTACCAAGTTTATTAGAAGCCGTTCAATACAATGTAGCTCGTTCACAAAACAACGTGAAATTATTCGAAGTAGGCCGTGTATTCAAACTAGGTGCTGCTGGCAATGAAGATTTCATTGAGAACGAAGTCATTGCAGGTATTTTAACTGGAGATGTGACAAGTGCGAACTGGAACCATAAAGCAGAGAAAGTTGATTTCTATGTGGTAAAAGGAATTCTAGAAGAGTACTTCGCGCAACTTGACTGCTTAGATCGCGTCCGCTTCGAACCTTTAACAGACATCGAAGAATTACACCCAGGACAAACAGCGCGCATTCTTTTAGACGGCGAAGCGATTGGTTTAATCGGTAAAGTTCATCCAACCGTTCAAAAAGCATTAGACTTACAAGACACATTCGTCTTCGAGTTAGATGTGGAACCATTACTTGCAGCTAACTTACAAGAAGCGGTGATTCAATCTGTTGCGAAATATCCAAGCATGACACGCGATATCGCCAGCTTAGCACCAACTTCATTAACACATGCTGAGTTAGTAGATATCATCCGTGCAAATGCGGGTGAGTTCTTATCGAAAGTAACGTTATTCGACGTTTATAAAGGGGAACACGTGCCAGAAGGATTCCAATCATTAGCGTATTCATTATTGTTTGTGAACCGCAATGCGACGTTGGAAGAGGATGTTATTAAGTCCACCATGACTCGCGTAGAAGAAGCATTAGTTGCTTTAGAAAACGTATCTATTCGATAAAATAAAGTCAGTACGAAGATTATTTTATGTAGTACTATAAAAACTTAGATTACCTTTGGTTATCTTCATAATAACGACAATAGCTGTACCGGATTGAGCCTTGCGTCTCAGTTCCTACCGAGCCTCAAAGATTCTCTAGAAAATAAATTTTCAAGAGAATCTAATTCGCATCGGTTACTAGTCGCTATTGTTGTTATTATAGAAACCGAGGTAATCTTTGTTTTTATACATTAGATAGATAATCTTCGTACTTTTTATTGTATTAGTTTATTAAGTGCTAATACTTCTTCTGCGCTCGTAAAATAAGAAGAACAAAGGACACCGGCTCGAGCCGGTGTCTCTCGCCTTTGAAGCCTCAAAGCTGGAATAGGAAATAAATTCCTTACTCCAGCTTATTCGTTTCAATCCTTTTCCCACTATTCTTTCAATAAACTGATTCTTTTTTGTAATCCTTGAACTTTGGTCAGTTAGCTTATTAAAAGGCACTCATGTT
The DNA here is from genome assembly GCF_041433575.1 of Granulicatella sp. 20925_1_28. NCBI lineage: Bacteria > Bacillati > Bacillota > Bacilli > Lactobacillales > Carnobacteriaceae > Granulicatella > Granulicatella sp. 20925_1_28. The sequence goes on along the minus strand of NZ_JAPWBS010000002.1, from coordinate 5,731 downwards.
GTTCTACGCTCGTTGAGATGGAAGGAGAGAAGAGGACATTACCAAATATGGTAATTACCATATTTGGTAATTGCGGGTTGAAAAGGGATTTAAACACGAATTAAATAGAGGGTATATAAAAATTTGTTTGGAAATTTTGAAAACTGTATTGAAAAACTTTAAAATTAGACGTATAATATAAGTCTAAAAACGAACAAGGAGATGTATTATGAAAAAGAACGTTCGATATACGTTGCTGTTTCCTGGGATTGTTCTATTGTGCTTTTTCTTAGTCCTTCCGTTGCTAAGTAGCTTGATTCCAACAGTTTTCCCAGAAAGTAGTTTTTCTTTGCAACTGTATATTGATTTTTTCAAAGATTCCTATTTTATGGCGGTGTTAGGACGTACGCTTAGTATTTCCTTGATCGTTACTATTTTTTGTGCTGTTTTAGGATTGCCTGCAGCATACGTCATTTCTGGCGTATCGAAGAAATGGAGAGGGATTCTGATTGCATTAACGCTATTCCCACTATTAACAAACTCTGTTATTCGAAGCTTTGCATGGATTACGATTCTTGGTAAAAACGGAGTAATCAATAATTTACTAACGATGTTCGGTGTGATTAATGAGCCAATGTCACTCTTATATACTGACTTCTCGATTATTATCGGTTCGGTTTATTTATTCTTACCGACGATGATTATGACACTGGTGGGTGTTTTAGAAAATATTGATGATGACTTGCTAGAAGCAGCGGCAACGCTTGGGCTTAGTCCTTTAAAAGGCTTCTTCAAGATTATCTTGCCATTGTCGCTACCAGGGATGATTGTCGGAAGTATTCTCGTGTTTACAGGGACACTTACCGCATACACAACTCCACAATTATTAGGTGGAAATAAAAAGATGATGTTAGCGACATTACTTTACCAACGCGCGACAACGCTTGGTGATTGGACTAGTGCGAGTGTGATTGCGCTTGTCATGATTGTGATTACATTTGCCGTGATGAAGGCATTGAATCTCTTAGCGAAATCGATGGATAAGCGAGGTGGAGACATTGCGTAAAAATAAACTACTAACGATGATTGCGACTGTTGTCTTCTTATTCCTATTCTTACCACTCGTGATTATCGTGATTACTTCCTTTGGGACAGAAGCGATTATCACCTTCCCGATTAAAGGATTTACCATCGACTGGTACATTATGGCGCTTACGTCAAAAGCCTTTATGTCGAGCTTACAACTCAGCTTATTAGTGGGCGTTGTGGCAACACTTCTTGCTTTAGTCATTGGGGTGCCAGCTGCTTATGTATTATCCAGAGACCACTTTAAAGGGAAGAAGTTAATAAAGGATTTCTTCTTATCGCCAACGATGATTCCTGGGATTGTCGTAGGGTATTCCCTCTATCAAATGATTGTTGTGGGTTTTAAATTCCCAATTCTACCGGGATTACTCATTGGCCACTTCCTCATTAGTATTCCATATGTGATTCGTGTTGTTGGCTCTAGTATGGAACAAGTTGATGTTTCGATGGAAGAGGCTGCTTGGACGCTTGGATGTACGAAGAAGAGAGCTTTTGCGACGGTGCTCTTACCAAATATCACTTCAGGAATTTTCGCGGCGTTCATGCTAGCGTTCGTGAACTCATTCAATAACGTTCCTGTTTCGATGTTCTTATCAGGTCCAGGAGTGACCATGCTTCCAACGACTTTATTAAGTTACATGGAATTCAACTACGATCCATCTGTTTCGGCATTATCGGTGATTTTAATGTTTGTAACGATGGGGATTATGATTGCGATTGAAAAAACGTTGGGCTTAGCTTCCATTTCATAAGGAGAAAGATATGTCATTTGTAAAATTAACAGATGTAAATATGATCTATGATAATAAGCATCATATTTTAAAAGATTTGAATTTATCGATTGAAAAAGGGGAATTAGTTTCCTTGCTCGGCCCGAGTGGTTGTGGGAAAACGACGACGCTTCGAATTGTAGCGGGACTCCTTAATCAAAATAGCGGTACCTTTGAATTAGACGGTGAGGATATGACAAAAGTCCCTGTGCACCATCGTCAATTCGGGATGGTATTTCAAAGCTACGCATTATTCCCGCATTTAACAGTGGCTGAAAATGTAGCGTTCGGATTGAAAGTGAGAAAAGAAAGTAAAACAGTGATGGACCAGAAAGTCGCTAAAATGCTTGAGGTGTGTGGCTTAGCAGAACTTGGCGACCGCTATCCAAAACAACTGTCAGGAGGGCAAAGACAACGTGTAGCCCTTGCCAGAGCACTTGTTATTGAACCAAAACTCTTATTACTCGACGAACCGTTAAGTAACTTGGATGCCAAACTTAGACTGCAAATGCGTCTAGAAATCAAACGCATCCAGCAACAATTCAAGATTACGACTTTATTCGTAACGCACGACCAAGAGGAATGTTTTTCAATCTCGGATAAGGTGGCCGTTATGAATAATGGGATTATCGAACAATACGGGACTCCTGAAGAAATTTATCAACATCCAACCACTGAGTTTGTCGCTCGTTTTATTGGATTTGAAAACTTCATTAAAGGAACAGTGCAAGACCGAAATTCAGTTCAATTGTCGAATGGACTTGCTCTTGAAACGTTGGAACATGCTAAAGAAGGCGATGTGACGGTAACGATTCGTCCAGACCATATCGAACTCTTGAATGAGGGCGATGGTGTTCTTCCAGGCGAAATTTTAGTAAGAACCTTTATTGGAAAAGCGTATCAGTATGAAGTAAAAACGGAAGTGGGCGTGCTTCTTGTGAACAACCCAGCCGTTTTAGAAGTTGGAACGAAAGTCTCTCTAGCGTTCCCTAAAGATCATGTCATTGTGTTATAAAATAAAAAAATTAAGGAGTGTACACACATGAAAAAATCAATTGCAGGTATTGCAGTAGCGTCGTTATTAGTCTTAGCAGGTTGCGGAAATAGCCAAGCGAATTTACCAAAAAATGATGCCACAACAGCAGGTGGAGATGCTTCAAAGGGCGCTTCAACTGAATTAGTCGTATCCACATTCGGATTAAGCCAAGATATCGTTGAGCGCGACATCATCAATCCATTTGCCGAAGCGAATGGCGTTAAAGTGACATTAGAAGTTGGGAATGCTTCAGAACGTTTAACAAAAGTTCAAAGCGGCGGAAGCAACATCGACGTTATCGAATTATCACAATCAGGTTCTACGAAAGGAACAACTGAAGGATTATTTGAAACAGTCACTGAAAAAGAAATTCCAAACCTTGCGTTATTAACAGATGGCGCTAAAGAAGTGTTCCAAAACGGCGGAGGAATTCCATTCTCTATTAACAGTATTGCGATTGTTTACGATAAAGAAAAATTAGGTCGTGAAATTAAAGACTGGAGCGACTTATGGTCAGAAGATTTGAAAGGTAAAGTGGCAATTCCTGATATCACAACAACAGGTGGTCCATTATTCTTATCTGTAGCGGCTGATAAAGGCGGAAAAGCTCTTAAAGACGATAAAGGGGCAGCAGCCTTCAAAGCACTTGAAGAATTAAAACCAAATATCGTTAAAACATATTCTAAATCAAGTGACTTAGCAAATATGTTCCAAGCAGGCGAAGTGCAAGTGGCAGTCGTTGTAGACTTTGCAATTCCAACTGTACAAAAAGCAAATAGCAATGTCGTTTCTGTTGTTCCTGAATCTGGAACTTATGCAAACTACAATACAGTAAACATCGTTAAAGATGCGAAAAACAAAGAAAATGCGTACAAATATGTTAACTTCCGTATCGGCGCTGAAAACCAAGCTGTAAAAGCAAAATCATTGAGTGAAGCTCCTGTTAATAAAGATGTAAAATTAGCAGACAACGAAGTGAAAACAATGACTTATGGGGACGTTGCAAAACGTGCGAAAACAGTTGATTTCAAACTTGTAAACGAAAACCTTAAATCTTGGATTGATCAATGGAATAAAATCTTAAACCAATAGGATTTTTGAATTCTATTTAAGGACAGATCAGAATAAAGAGTAGACGAAGCCGCTAGATAGTTGTTAGACTGGCGGCTTTGTTCTTCTAATGCGAGTTTTGATTGTTCTTATAATGGAATTCAATTAGAATAAAGAAGACAGGAAAGGGAGTGGCAGTAATGAGAATCGGTTATAAAAATGCATGGATTTTAACGATGGATGATGCCTTTACAGAGTACCGAAGTGGGTACTTAGTGATCGAGGAGCACGCGATTGTTGACGTTGGTGCGATGGATCAATTTGAGGAGAGTAAGGCAGATCAGTGGATAGATGCGCATGGTGGAATCCTGCTTCCTGGGTTCGTGAACGCTCATACGCATTGCGGGATGATTCCTTTCCGCTCATTAGGAGACGATTGCCCAGACCGCCTCAGACGCTTCCTATTTCCGCTAGAACAAGAAGTGGTCGATGAACCGTTAATCGCCAAGAGCACGGCCTATGCGATTGCAGAGATGCAGCTGGCGGGGGTGACTGCGATGTGTGATATGTATTATTTTGAAGACGCCGTTGCGAGAGTCGCCAAAGACATGAAGATGCGTTCTCTTGTAGGCGAAACGATTATCGATATGAAGACACCCGATAGTAAAAATACAGATGAATCTTTAGCGTATACCCAAACGTTTGTTGATAAATGGAAAGGGGATGAACTTGTACATCCATTAATTGCCCCTCATGCGCCGAATACAAATACGGAAGAAGTGATGAGAGCGATTCTTGAGTTTGCTAAAGAAAACCAAGTTCCTATTACGCTCCATGTTTCTGAGATGACTTACGAGATGGATTATTTCCGTAAAACCTATAACCAAACACCAATCGAATTTTTAGAGTCACTTGGATTTTTTGAAGTGCCGGTTATCCTGGCGCACGGAATACTAATGACGGAATCCGATGTCGAGATTCTAGCTAAGTATCCAAAAGTCAGCGTGGTTCATTGTATTGGTGCTAATACGAAGTCTGCCAAAGGAGTCGCACCGATTCGAAGTTTACTAGACCATGGAGTGACCGTTGGATTAGGAACGGACGGCCCAAGTAGTGGTAATACGCTAGATTTATTTACACAAATGCGAATGGTAGCTAATTTCCATAAAACGCATCTGAAGGACCGTAGCACGTTCCCTGCCAAAGAAATCGTGGCTTTGGCAACAAGAGGCGGGGCAAAAGCGTTAGGGCTCGATGAGGAAGTTGGCACGCTTGAAGCAGGCAAGAAAGCAGATATCGTTCTTGTTGAAACCTCTTCTGTGAATATGTTCCCTGTGCATGATGCATATGCGGCCTTGGTGTATTCAGCCAATGCCTCTAATGTTCAAAATGTGTGGATTAATGGAGAAAGAGTTGTGGAAGGCAAGAAGCTAGAGAACGGTTCGCTAGAAGGGCTGCAAAGAGCGTTGAAAGAGGAGATGGGGGCCTTTGAAGCGCGCGCGGTAGAACTATCCGCCCAATTGGCATTCGAATAAGGAACTCAAGGATTACTTTAAAGAATCAGTTTTATATTGAAAGAGTAATAGTGGGGCACCGGCTCGAGCCGGTGTCTCTCACCTTTGAAACGAATAAGACGGAGTAGGGAATAAATTCCTTACTCCGTCTTATTCGTTTCAATGCTATTCCCACTATTCTTTCAATAAACTGAATCTTTTTGTAATCCTTGAACTTGATATTCTCATTATTTTAAGTGCTAATACTTCTTCTACGCTCGCTAGAGAAGGAGAGACGATGAAATTATCATATATGA